>JAAYIQ010000053.1 GCA_012523365.1 Clostridiaceae bacterium | reverse complement strand
CTTTTACGGATCAAAATCCGTTCGGGTCCCGACACTTCTCATATTATCACGTTTACGACAAGTTGAACGGATAGATTATAATTTTCTGTCCGAATAAACTTCCAGAAAGAGCGTGACAATTTGCGGGTCAAATTGCTTCCCGCTGTTTGCAATGATCTCCCGAACGGCTTCTTCTTCGCTCAAAGCTTTGCGATAAACACGATCCTCCGTCATGGCGTCATATGTGTCCGCGATCGCGATGATCCTCGACGGCAACGGAATATCCTCTCCGGCAAGACCTTTCGGGTAACCCTTTCCGTCCCACCGTTCATGGTGGGCAAGAATATATTCCGCGACGACTTCAAGCTCCGGCGAAGCTTTGGCGATCCTGTACCCGATTTCCGGATGTTTTTTCATAATCGTCCATTCCTCTTCGGTCAGTCTTCCCGGCTTATTTAAGATACGATCATCGATCCCGACCTTGCCGATATCGTGAAGCATCGCAAATACTTCGATCTCATCGATCTCGCTTTGAGGCAGCCCAAGCTTCAAGGCGATTTTCTTGGATATATCCGAAAGTCGAAGCGCATGTGCTTCGGTCTCTTCGCTTCGCTCATACACGGTCGCGACGACCGCGGACAGGATGGAGCTGTGTGAACTGCTCTGCGTCAGAAGTTTGCGGCTGTACATGGAGCCGGTCGCTTCCTTGATCACATCCGGAAGGCTCTCCTCCGTGTGATTTTTGGTTCCGTATCCGAACGCCAGACTCAAGTCAAAGCCAGGATCGCGAGGCACTTTATTCACCTGTTCAAGTGCATGATTCATCCGAAGAAGGATGTCGGCCGCTTTCCCGGCGGTCGTGTTCGGCATCAGGATGCTGAATTCATTTCCTCCGGTCCTCGCCAGAACATCATTCTCCCCGCAAAATTCCCGCAGAAATCTCGAGGTCTCGATTATTACGCGGTCTCCGTGTATCTGTCCGAAAGCGTCGTTTATCAGTCGGACTCCGTTAATGTCGCATACAATATAGGTCAGCGGCATATTGTCCTTGGTGTCCAGACGATCTTTTTCGAGTTCGAAATACCGGCGGTTATGAAGCCCGGTCAAGAAGTCGTGATCGTTCAGATACTTGATATGCTCCCCTTGCTCCTTGCGCTCGGTCATGTCAATAATGATCCCTTCCAGCGCTTCGATTTCGCCGTATTCACCGAGAATACCCTGGCCGAACTCCAAGACCCATTTATGCGACCCGTCGCGCGAAATCATCTCGTACTCCGCTTTGAACGGCTCTCTTCGCGCGAGCACCCGATCCCATTCCTTGCGAAGAACTTCACGGTAACCCGGACTGATCAGATCGTTAAACGATATGATCTGATTCCCAACCAACTCTTCGGGAGCATAGCCCGTCAACGCGCGACAGCCCTCGGAAGCAAACTCCATCGTCCATTCGGCATCGTTCAGGCAACGGTAAGCCATGCCCGGCAAATGCGAAAGTAGGACCGATTTGCTTCGCTCCGATTCGCGAAAAGCCAATTCGGCTGTTTTCCTTGTGCTTATATCTTGAAGAATACAAAGATGCGTCTGCTCGTTAAGTCCTTCAAGCACAAACCGAATCACGATCATATACACCCATATGATCGATCCGTCCGGCCGAATAAAACGCTTCTCCATCGAGTAGTCAGTAATCTCGCCGTTTCGCAACTGATCGAAGAACCGCATATCCTCATCCAAATCGGATGGATGGGTAAGATCCGCCCAACTGATTCTTCGAAGTTCTTCTTCGGTCCGCCCGAAAATATTCAAATAAGTCTTGTTCACGGCGGATAATATGTTGAAATTACTCATCATGCCGATTCCGATCGGAGTCTGCTCGAAAATCGTACGGAAGAGATTCTCCCTGTTCTGGCTTTCACGGGTGATTTTACGAAGACGGCGGTTCTGGATCACAAACCAATAGAGACACAACAAAACGACAAGAACGCTCGCCGCCATCAAAATCGCGTGAAATATGTGCTTGTTCGCTTCTTCATAATATATTGACTCCGGATAATTGATTCCGAGAACATCGACAACGCGACCGGTCTCCGAATCAATGATCGGCGACAACGTCGTCAGACAGGCACCCTCACCCTCAGGACCGATCATCATCGCTTTACGGAGGGAAACGACATCGAAGTATCCCTGCCGGATCCTCGGAATAAATGTACCCGTATTGGAACATTCTGTCGTTCCGATCCCGTCGGAGGTGTAGATCACAACGACTTGATCCTCTCGCTCAGAAAGAATAAACGCGAATCTTGCATGTTTGTTGACCTGAACCAAGCTGTTCAATCGATCCTTCAATTCGGAATCGGTTTTCAGATCATCATCCGACGGAATGCCGTCGACCACTGTCATATCCCGCGAATCAATAAATGCCGCGGCTGCGTTGGTCTTGTCAAAAAGCGCGTCCCGGGTCTTTCCGAGATACTCACTGCGCACGGATAAAACATAAAAAACGCCGATCAAAGCGGCACCCGCAAAAACCAAAGCCATCACGATTACCGCAATAACAAACAGCGTTTTGTTCCCGGCACGAATGTTCCGCATGTGTAACCTTTCGAAGCTTTGGACCGCTCAATATTTTCGAGCAGTCTAACGAATTAATTATACAAGTTAATCACATTCTTTTCCATGATAATCATCCGAATATTGATCACACGAGGAAATGTCGAGAATAAGTCTTTTATGGAAAAAACAAAGGACGACGTTGTGAGCGCCGTCCTTGCCGCATAGGTGTGATATGTTTAAAAAAAGATAAACGATCCGATACGTCAACTCTTCTTGCTAAACATGCTCTTGATTTTGGCGAAGAATCCGTCTTTCCCAAGTGCCATCTGAGCCTTGACCCCGTCAACGATCGCACCGAGCTTCTCATCGGGCAAATCGACGCCGATCACCGATTCGACGGCTTTAATCGGATCTTTGGAGAAATCCGCGGCAAAAGACTTATCGGTCTTGATTTTGCCGATAATATCCGCAATACTCTTTTGAATGTCCATACACTGCCCTCCTTAAATTATTCGCTGAAACTCCGTGATTCGGATTGTTACGCTTCAAATTTCTCGATCGTCGCTCCGGGCGCGTTCTTCTTCACGCTCTCGATACCGTTCATGCAAGCACCCTTCGACTTATAGGCTTCCGATGAACCTACGGTTTCACCGTTCCTGGCCTTGAGTCTGAAACGGAATTCTCCGGCCTTGTCGGTATAGACTTCAAACTTGGGGTTCGTCAGCGTTTGTGCCGTCTCCAAGGTTTGATCCTCTACCTTCGCCGCCGCATTTGAGCGAACGCTCTCCACGCCCTTCTTGCAGGACCCTGCGGTTGAGTATACTTCGGACGTCAGAATGACCTCACCGTTACTCGCCTTCAAATTAAAAACATAACCTGTTTTGGTAGCCTTGATCACAAACTTTCCCATGATTGCGCTCCTTTCGATGTGGCATGTATTTATATTATAACGTCCGCAAAGGTATAGGCAATCTCAACGCGCAAAATAATACTGAAAACAGGCCTTTCGTGACAAAAATATCACAAAAACGGACGTTCCCGCGGATTCCGCTCATGCATCGCGGGTTTTCGAATCGAAAAGATCCGGTCATCACGCCCGCTCAGGGTTGCATTGCACCGAAAAGCACCAACCAGGCGAGGATCGTCTTTGCGACCAGACTCAGAACGATGTAGACGCGCTCTCCGTAAAGATAGTTCTTCCATTTCCCGGATTTCTTGTATTGGAGAACCATATTGACAGGAAAAGTATTGAATGCCACAAAATACGCTCCGATGATCGCCCAAACAAACCATGGCACCTTGTCGAAATTGCCGGAGCCGAACATATACATCAGGATGGCAATCCATGGCGCAAGTCCGACGACGGAGCCCCAGACGAACGGACCCCAGCAAACCTTGTCCTTCCCGGAATTCAACTGTTCCATCACCAGCCCGAAGAGATTCATCGCCGCATTCGCAAGGAAGATCAGTGTCAGGGAGGCGATGTCGTAGATGCCGAAAAGCGTCGCGATCAGGGTGATCATGATCGAAGAGCTCAAGGCATACTCAAACCATCGGAACCGGTTAATCCCCTTCAACAAGTCTGCATTATAGATGTCATTCATCTTTCGGGGGATCGATATCAGTGCGTGCGCGCAGGCCGAAATCAGGAGAAACGACGCGACAAGAACTCCGAAGGGCAACGAGAATAATTCTCGAAAAGCCGGTTCCAGAGACTGTGTCGCCGGATTGAATGTCAGATAATTCTGGGTGATCACCGGGGAAAACTCCGCTATCTTCTGGATGACACTTCCGGAAAGAATCAGCATGAGAATTCCCTGAATCAAATGAAGTGCGCCCATAACCATGTTGAAGCGACGCAAGCCGGGTAACGTGATCTCTTTCATATTCCTTTCCTCCGTGTGATTAGGCGGGGCTCTTTCCGAGAGCCGGAACATTCCGCCCGTCGGCGGGGAATTTCCCGCCCATCAATCCGCGAGTATGATCCGACATGCCGTATGACATGCACGACCCTACGTCCTGATTGTACGAAATTTCGGGGGACATGAAAACGAGATACGATGGAGAATTTGACGCGAATCGTTACGAATGCGCGGACAGATCCGCTTTTCGATCAACAAATCGATTGAAAAGCATTATTCGCCCTTCGAAGGAACGGTTTTGCGGTAGCCGGTCCCGGAAAATTTGGCGACCGGAGTTCCGTCGTCGTCCCGGATTTCAACCTCGCAACAGCATACCTTCCGACCGGAAGATATCACTTTGGCTTCGGCGCGGACTACCGGACCGCGAGGTGGCTTGAAATATGAAATGTTGGCGTTCACCGCGAGCGTCGGAACGCCGCCGGAATTAACGGCGACCGCAAACGCATAGTCCGCGAGCGAAAAAATGATCCCGCCGTGCAATGTCCCGACACCGTTCAAGTGATCCTGCCGAATCGTAAGCTCCGCGAGCGAGTATCCGATGTCGACCGCCGCGAGACGGATGCCCAACAGCTCCGCCACTCGGTCATTTTGTGTCAATTTCGTCATGTCTTCTTTCATCATTCTCTCCTATTGTTTCCGGGACGGGCGCGATACGCCCGGCCTTGCGGATGATCGGATTTAACCCGGATCGAACTGCGACGACGGCAAGAAAACCCGCGCAGGAACCGAGCACGACGGATGCCAAAACATCCGTCGGATAGTGAACAAATAAATACAATCTCGAAAAAGCGATCAAGGCCGCCAGCACCAGAGCCGGACAGCCGAATTTGCGGTTGCAGAGAAATATCGCAACCGCTGCCGCAAAAGAAGAAAACGTATGTCCGGACGGAAATGAAAAATCGCCGGGCGCCTCAATTTTCAGCACGATTTGCTCATCGATCCAGAACGGTCTCGGACGTTGAACTATATTTTTCAGGACAAGATTGCATACTATAAGCGAAAGAAGCAGAGCGATCGCCATCGCGAAACCGGTCTCGCGGTGTCGCTTGATCATGAGAAAAACAAACGCGATGCCGATCCAAACCATCCCGTTATTGCCGATGGTGCTGAAAAAAATCATGATCGGATCCCAAAAAGCGTTGTTCAAATCTTGAATCGCATATAAAAAAGTGAATTCCACCGTCATGCTCCCCGCCGGCCGTCATGTCGATCACAGAAATGTCTGCCGGGCTCTATGTGTCACTGTATCGAATTTTCCTTTCTCGCGCAAGGTCGGTGACAAATCCGACTATGCGATCCGAACCCCGAATCCTACGTTCATCCCCGTCCTTTTATCCGGCATCCTGTTGCGCGGACGGAATATGCGCCATATAATAATTTAGTTTGATGGAAAAGAGGTGTAACCCTTTTAATTGGCGAACGGAGAACGGGATGGGGATCGGAGAACTCTTCATTGTCGCACTGGGATTGTCCGCGGACGCTTTCGCGGTTTCTCTCTGTAAAGGCCTGTCGATGCGCAAGCTCGACTTCAAAACAGCAGGGCTGATCTCTTTTTCTTTCGGCATTTTCCAGGCCGGAATGCCAATAATCGGCTACCTTCTGGCTTCTCGCTTCAGCGGTTATGTTGAAAGTTTCGATCATTGGATCGCGTTTGCGCTTCTGGCCTTGCTCGGAATAAAAATGTTGGTCGATGCGCTTAAGGGCGGCGATGATCGTAATCCGCGATCATGCCCTTCCGGAATACGGGCGGGAGAGTTATTCCTTCTTTCTCTGGCGACCAGTATCGACGCATTAGCGGTCGGAATCACCTTTGCCGTTCTTTCCGTCCGTATTTCGCTCGCCGCCTCCGTCATCGGAATAACCACCCTGGTTCTTTCTTTCTGCGGCATTATGATCGGGCATCGGTTCGGCATTCGCTTTAAGAAATTCGCGGAGATCGGCGGCGGATTGATCCTGATATTGATCGGCATCAAGGTGCTTTTTGATCATATGATCTTCTGCTGACCGACACGCCCGACCGTATTGGCCGCCGGATCGAGAAGCATGTATAGCGTCTACCGAAGCGCCTTCAGCACCAATCGGACGACCATGTCCTCTAATTCCCCGATCTGCCCGGCGCAATCCTTCGCATCCCTGAGACCGCTCGGGACCTCGTCGCAATTCAATTGCTCCTTTAAGAATGCTTCTTTGCCGAGGATGAATCGCACCTCATTCGAAAACCCCGAATATAGCCCGCCCAGAACCAATGTGCATTCCTCCGCTGTGATTTCGGAACCGATCAGGCCTTCTTTCTTTCCGGTCTCAAGAATAATGTTCATTTGGTCGCGGATCCCCTTTTCGATCGCGGGAAGAAGATTCCCATCCTCGCAGGTCAGACGTTGGATATCCGAAAAATTCAAGCTTAAGGCCATAATCAAGAGACTGGAAAACCGACTGTTGATCATATCAACGATATAGTCCATCGACTTTCTGAGCATGGAAACAAATCCGTCACTTGCGGACACGAAGCCGGAAAAGGCCTGAAATTCCATGCAAACGTGGTATCGGATCGCTTCGCGTATAATTTCCTCTTTGCTCGAAAAGTACTCGTACGCCGTGCCCTTGCCCATCCCGGCGGCGGACGCGATGTCCGCCACTTTTAATTCGTGGATACTGCGACCTTCATTCAGGAGTTTGACGATCCCTTGAAAGAGATCAATCTCCTTCGCCGCGTATTCTCTGGATTGAAGCATTCTTCGCCTCCTTTCGGGCCCTATGCCTCGCTGTCGCCGATTGCCTTGACATCGCCTGATCCGGTCAGATTCGGCCCGACCAAATTGATTTCATCCCCAACCGGCTCGCCTTCCGACCCTCCGCCGATCGTCTCTTTGAGATACGCGTCGATTTTACGGACACCTTTCCGATGGAATAAATCATAAAGGATCGGGACGACAAAGAGCGTCAGGAGCGTCGCGTATATAAGTCCTCCGACGGTGACCACCGCCATCGGCTGCATGATCTCCGAACCCTGTCCGAAGCCAAGCGCCAACGTACTCATCGCGAGAATCGTAGTCAGCGCGGTCAGAAGGATCGGTCGAATTCTCGCCGTTCCCGCCTCGAGCAGGGCTTCCCTGCGCTCCAAACCGTTCAAACGGAGTAGATTGACGTAATCGACGAACACGATGCCGTTATTTACAACGACACCCGCCAGAACCAAAAAGCCCAGAACCGCGATGACCGATAACTCCATTCCGGCCGCCCACAAGAGCAGAAGCCCTCCGGTAAAGGCGAGAGGAAGAGTAAACAGTACGATAAACGGAGATGTCAGATCCTGGAACTGCGCGACCATGATCAGATAAATAAAGACGACCGCAAGAAGGATCATAAGGACTAAGTCGTTCAGGGACTCTTGGATTATCTCGTTTTCACCGGCAATCTCCATGCTGTACCCTGCGGGAAGCGAATATCCCTGAAGTCGATCCTCGATATCCCGGCTCACGAGTCCGATATTGTATCCTTCGGCAATCTCCGAAGACACCGTCATATATCTTGACTGGCTGTCTCTGTTGATCGCTCGAAGGGAATCCGCCTCGGTGATCGTTGCGATCTCCTGTAAACGAACGACTTTCGGTGTCCCGTCCTTTTCGGTCAGAAAGAAACGATAATATCCGAGATCTCGAATCGTCGGAATATCGCTGTTGTCCCTGATGATCATCACCGGGAACTCATCCGTACCCTCTGACAGGACAGTCGCCTCCGTCTCCGTCTTCAGTGCTTCACTGATCTCGGCATAAATCTGAGCGACGGTCAGACCCTCGCGCATCGCCTTGTCCTTATCTACCATGATCCGCGTCTCGCGTTCCGCGTTTTCAAGGCCCGTAGTGATGTTTGCCGTTCCCTCGACTTCGGAGAGTTTCCCGGCAATATCGATTGCGATCTCCGCGAGTTTGTCTAAGTCATTTCCCTTGATGTTGACCTGAACACCGCTTCCGCTCAAAACGGATAAGTCCATGTTTGATGCCGTTACCGAGACCTCAACCCCCATGTCGGCCGTCTTCTCATATATAAGGCGTTCGACGTCCAAGTTCGTCATCGTACGCTCTTCTTTCAGTAGCATATAGAATGTTGCACCGTCCCCGGAACCGGACATCATGCCGCCGAGCATGGCCAGCCCGGAGCCGCCTCCGCTCATCACGCCGACCGTTTCGACCGCGTCGATCTCGAGGATCCGCCGCATCACTTCGTCGTTCAGCCGATTTGCCTCATCCCATCCCGTCCCGTCGGGCGGTGCTACGGTCGCGGACATCTGAGGCGAATCAATCGGAGGCATGAATGCGGTTCCCATGATGTACACGCCGATGAGACTGACCAGGAGTAGAATCGCTACGGGTATCAGAACCACGGACTTATGGCGCAAAGCACCTTTCAGGAGTCTTCGGTAGAAACGGACCACCGCGTCAAAAGCGTTATGCTTCTTTTCCGGAGCGGACCGCAGGAGGGTTGAGCCCAAAGCCGGAACGAGGGTCAGCGCGATAATGAGGCTTGCCGTCAGGCTGTATGCGATGGTGAGTCCCATATCCGTAAAAAGCTGACGGGAAAGACCCTCGGTGAAAACGATCGGCAGGAAGACGCACATCGTGGTCAATGTCGATGCGAAAATCGCTCCGGCAACCTGTTTGGCACCGACAACCGCCGCTTTTACGGCCGACATTCCTTCATGACGGAGTCGGTAGATATTCTCGATAACGACAATACTGTTATCCACAAGCATTCCGACACCCAAGGCCAATCCGGACAACGAAATCACGTTTAATGTGATGTTCGAAAAATACATCAATGTCACGGCAAACATCAGGCTGATGGGGATGCTGAGCGCAATCGCGACGGTCGGACGAATATCCCGCAGGAACAAGAGAAGCAGAATGATCGCCAGAAGCCCGCCGAACAGGAGTCCTTCGATAACGCTTCCGGTGATCATATGGATATAGTCGCCTTGGTTCATCAGCGGGCGGATCTTTAGGTCGGGATACTCCTTTTCGAGCGCGCGGATCGAGTCCGTGATCGAATCGGCGACCTCGGCAGTCGAAGCCGTGCTCTGCTTCTGGAAAATCAGCAGGACCCCGTCGTTGCCGTTGACCTTCGAGTACAATTCCGAAGCGTTATCGGTCAGTTCCAGCGTCGCGATGTCGGAAAGCCGGATATCTCCGACCGGATCGATATTCAGAAGAAGCATATCCCGGATCTCTTCGTAAGATCCGAAGGAATCACCGACTTTGACCAATTGTTTACTGTCTCCGTCGAAAATATAACCCGCGGGCATCGAGAAATTCTGGACGGAAACAATTGTTTTCACCAGGTCCTCTGTCAGAATTTTACTCAGATCTGCGCTCTTCAGCGCTTCCTCACGCGCCTTGTCAAATTCAGAAAGGCCCTTTTCAATCTCGGATTCCCCGTTCTCAATCTGTATGGAGGCCTTCGCCAACTCGACGGCCATCGTGATTTTTCCGGCCTCAAGACCCTTGTACCCGCCCATCGCCTGACTGAGTGCGCTTTCGAGTTGAGGTTTCATAGCGGCGACGGTCGCCTCGCGAGTTGTGATATTTTGAAGTTGAACGTTGATTTCTGCGATGCGGCCTGGAGCGGAAGCGGCACGCTCGGCAAGAGCGGCCATCTCCGCCTGTGGCAGAGAAGCAATTTCCGGAGGCAACATCGCGGAGACCGCCGCGATGGTGGCGGCGTACATCTCGGGGGTCAACCCGGCGATTCCCGAGGGAAAAGCGACCGCAAACAAATCATTTAAGCCCGCAAGTTGTTGCATTGCGGCTTTCTCGGCCTCGTATGCCGCTTTTTCCGCTTCGATGAGGGACTCTTCACCGAGGAGTGCATTCAAACTCGCAATGGCATCGTTAAGTTGTGCGCTGGCCCGGGCGATCTTTGTTTTCTGATCCGTTGACTCCTCCTCAAGCGTCGCTTTTCCTTCGGCAAGGCTTTCCTGAGCTTCAACCAGTTTCGCTCGGTTTTCTTCAAGAACACTTTCGATATCGGCTCGGATCTGTTCGTTCAGTTCACGGATACGCGCCTCGTCGAGTTTGATTTCATATTGCTTTTCGATCAGGCCGTTGGCGCTGACCGAAGCAACTCCGTCGATTCGCTCAAAAGACGGAATCACGTTCTCCGTCGTAAAGGCCGAAAGCTCATCCACCGCCATCCCTTCGCGGTCAACACTGGCAACCACGATCGGCATCATATCCGGGCTGATTTTCAAAACCGTCGGGGTGCCGACCATGTCCGGGAAATAGGCTTCGACCATATCGATCATTCCGGAAAGCTCGATCATCGCGCTGTCCATATTCGTGCTTTGAACGAATTCCAGAATAATGATGCTGGCGTTCTCATTGGATATGGAACTGATGTTTTCAAGTCCGCCGGACGTACCCAGCGCGGCCTCCAAAGGTCGGGTGACGGTCTGCTCAACCTTCTCGGGGCTGGCTCCCGGATACGTGGTCATAACGATCACGTACGGAAGGTCGATCGTCGGCAAAAGGTCCGTCGGCATTCCCATGAACGATACGACACCCAGAACGATGATGAGGATAACCGCCACAAATACTGTGTAAGGTTTACGAACGCTATATTCAGATAACATGATGTCTCTCCCGAAGATTTATTCTCGCGCGTCATCTTGGATAACGGGCGGACGCTCTGTGCACATAAATTCCGACCGACCGGTCGGTCAGTCGTTCAAATTATAACATCGAACCCGTGAACAAACCATGAAAAAACGATGATGTTTTTGTTCTTATCAAATACACGACGACCCGATCTGAATCTGACCGGGCCGTCGATATCGTTTGCGGAAAAGTGACGGGATCAGTCGGCGACGCGGATCGCTTCCGATCCGACAACGACATCCGAAAATGGTCCCGGCATAAACCGTTCTCCGACTCTTTTTCTCCCGAAAAAGTCCTCGTCGATCCAAAGATCGGTCCCGTCCGGATTTTCAAATCGCGCACTCGGCTGAAAAGCCTCGCCCAAAATGGCGGAATGGATCACGCGGGCTGTGATCTCCCCGGCGTGTCCGCCGAGATCCAATTTCAGGAAAACCCCGTCGGCCTCCCCCGAAAGAACGGCTTGCGGATTCTCGTCGGGAATTCGAACCGAGTTCGCCTCACCCTTGGCCCACATCGTCGCATCGCCGAAATACAAATTCGATCCGGCGAATATCGGAAGCTTGGCGGCGGCAAAATCCAGAACATCGTGGTTTTTAGAGCACCATTCGCTCCACTCCTCCGATGTCGGGCATGTATCGTAAGACGCAAGCCCTTTGGCGACCGAACCGTCCTCTTTCCAGATGATCCCGCCGTGATACCAGCCGGTCAGATCCATCGCGATCTCCTTCGGTCGATTCAAATCCTGCGTCCCGAGGAAAATGTTGTTATAGAAGCGGTTGTCGCCGCACATGATGCGCACGACCCCCAAGACAGCCGTCTCGTGCGGGAAATGATAGGGTGTGAAACGGTCCGGTACCGGAACGATACTGATAAATCCGCCGAACAGATTGTGAACGAACGCGCCGCCGTGCGACATGTCCTTGATCGACTTCATCGACAGGAGGATATTGTTGTCGATCAGATACGGACCGTGGCTGACCTCGATATAAATATCCTCGATATCGTTATCGTACATGAGGTTACGCGTAATCCGCGTCCCCTGCGCCTGCCAGTCCATCCAGAAACCGCGGTCACAATTATGTACATGGTTATTGCGGATCACGACATCGATCGCCGCGTGCAGTTTGATCCCGCCGATCTCCGCCCCGCCGAACATGCGGCGCGTGTGGATCGCGTAGATATGATTGTCATAGATCTCGCTGAAGATCGCGCCCAAGTGCCCGCAGATTCCCGTCTGCTCACAATCGTGGATCTCGTTGTTCCGGATGATGTGCGACCCGAT
>JAAYIQ010000052.1 GCA_012523365.1 Clostridiaceae bacterium | reverse complement strand
GGATGAAAATGAAGGACTTCTCCTCGCCGGGCTTCAGCGTGATGTTGATTTGATGGCTCGCGCAAGGCTGCCAACCGTCCGCGATCGAGTCTGTCGCCCGCCCTTCCAGAACCGCTTTCGGTGCGTCTAATCCGTTGTACATACCCAGAAAATTCTCAAGTTGAGTATCAAATCCGTCGATCGGTGCGTTTACGGAGAAGAATGCATAGTGATTTCTTCTCTCCCGATACTCGGTCTTGTGGTAAATGACGCCGTCCTTGACCTCGACCTCACCGATGTTGAAGTTGCGTTGGAAGTTGAGCATATCGTCCGACGCGTCCCAGAGACACCATTCGCGAAAAGAAAACAGGCTGAGGTTCCTGGGCGAAGAAGAATTGTTCTTGAGAGTCAAACGGTTGATCTCGCCGTTATAATCTAACGGTACAAAGGCCAGCAGAGACGCGGTAACGTCATTTTTGGAGGAAGTGATTCGCGTATACCCCAAACCGTGACGGCACTCGTAGCTGTCAAGCTCGGTCTTGGTCGGCTTGAAGCCCGGATTCCAGACGGTGTCCCCGTCCTTTATGTAGTAGTATCGTCCGCCGTCGTCGACGGGGATATTGTTGTAGCGAAAACGGGTGATTCTGCGAAGGCGGGCATCCTTGTAGAAGTTATATCCACCCGCGGTATTGGATATCAGTCCGAAATAATCTTGATTTCCTAAATAATTGATCCAGGGAAAAGGAGTCTTCGGAGTATTGATAACATACTCTCGGTTCCCATCGTCAAAATAGCCGAATTTCATAATAAATCCTCCGTCTTCATTCGATTCACGAACATGATACTACAAAATTTTGTGAAGTTAAACGTTTCACTTCAATATCGCGATTTTTTCGCAATAAGCCCGCTGCTTTGTGCATTCTCATAATAAAAAGGAGCCTCCGCTATATCGTCCGCTCTCCCGAACGGGGGATCCGACGATTGTGCCTCACTCCTCCCTGACCTTCTCGACATTCACAAATACGTAATATCGGCTGTCGGCGTACTCCCGGGGATCTTCCATGATCAGAATCGGACGGTAGTCGGAGTTGAATTTCTCGATCCAGGACAAGACGTCTCCCTCCAGATGAATGTAGAGAAAATCCGGCTTCCCCTGCTCGATATAAGCTTTCTGCTCGAGAATGATCCGCTCCGCGTCCCTCCCGAAAACACCCGGTGTATAAAAAAATCTGTCTCTCGGGTAGGTGTCCAGCAGTTCCATCAGCCCGGACTCGTTTCCGACAAAAGAAATGATCCGCGGCGGATCTTCCCGCCCGAATTTTATCTGAAAATCCCGAATGGCATTCGCACACATTTCGACCTCGGTCTCCGGCGCAAAAATCGATCCGTTCGACCAGTTGTACACCGAAGTCGCGGCGGAACTCAGGGTTACCGTGATCACAAGCCATGCGGTGACGATACCTTTGAGTCCTTCGGAAAACCGAAACCGCCGGGATCGCGCGATCATCCCGCTCAAGCTGTGGACCGCGGCGACGAGCGCCAACGTCAGGAGCGGGAAAACCACCAGGAAGTAATAGATGTAGTACCTTTTGGACAAGAACAGGTTGAGAGCGGTAAAGCATATGTATATGACGACGCATAAGAGCCCCGTTCGGGAAAGATAGCGAACCGCTTTTCGAAAATATACAGCTCCCAGAATCGAGGCAATCAGGAGCGGGAGGGATACCAGCCATTGGTCGATATTCGGAGCCACATGATCCATCGGCGGATCGGATCTCGCGTACCGGTAGTTAAACACGATGTACGCCGACCACATATCTCCGAAAAGTCCTTTTGCGCCCAGATAAATCAGGCACGGAACCGAAATCAGAACGGCGCCCGCGATCACACCGAGGATGGAACTCAGCGCGTGGCGGTAATGCTTCGTGAGAAAGAGAAACACATAGAAAATCAAGAAGGCAAGTCCGACGACCGGAATCATCGAATATTTGGTCCACAGCATAACCCCGCAAGCGATCCCCACTACGACGGAATCAACAAAAAAGCCTCGGATATTCTTATTTTCCCTCGCGTTCTGATCCGCATCGCGGCTCAAACGCAACAGAAAAAACAGACACGCCGTCAGACAGGGCAGGAAAAACTCTTCGGACGAACCCGCGCCGATCGGATACAACTCGTTGGCGATCACAGTGACAATAAGAAGCAGAAACGTGGCGATCAAAGCCGCGCGCACGTTCAGAATCAATCGACCGATCCGGTACGCGAAAAAAAGAAACAGCGACATGGAAAGACACAGTATCATGTATAAGCCGCTCAGCTTCTCGGGAAACACGGCGACTTCGAGATAATTGATGAGATATAAAAGGACTCCCTTATGATCGAAAACGTCCCGGTACGGAAGCAGGCCGTATTCCATCGCGCGCCCGATGGCCATATACACGTTCGCGTCCTGAAAGAAAGAATACCGATAAAAGGGGGAATGAATGCTGTGAAAATAGAGAACAAAAAAGGAAACGGCGAGAAAAAGAAGGAAAGTCAGCGTCAATTCGGTCCGGCTTTCTTTTCGGATCGCCGACAAATCCATGCCGTCGGCACAAACAGGCCGGTCTTCGGAATTCTGACCGCCCCGCTTCCATAAGCCCACCCGTTGTCCGACCCCTTGTCCCATATTACCCTTTCAATTATCGGTAATGCCGGTAAAAATATTATATGCAATAATCCCGGATTAGGCGATCGTGTCCGTGACTTTTATGTTTCCGGAAAGACTTCGCTCAAGTCCGGTTCGCCGAAGCTTCCGCATCGAGATTTGTGAAACGAAGTAGTAGACAGTTTCCGTTACGTACTTTGCCTCGATGATCACAAGCGGTCGATAATCCGGATTGACCCGTTCGACCCAATCCGTGTGACTCAAATCTCCGCACATGAAAATGTAGTCCACGGTTCCCTCGCGAACATATCGCGTTTGCTCGAGCGCGATCATCTTCCCGTCCTCTCCGAGCGCGTTCGGCAGATAGAAATACAAGTGCCGGGGATAGGTATGAGAAAGATCCATCAAGCCCTTCTCACCGAACAGATAGGAGATGATCTCCGGCGAACCGCTTTGTCCGCGTGATGCCCAGTGCTCGTTGATCGCGTCGGCGCATAGTTCCAGCTTCGTCTTGTTTGCGAAAATGGTCTGGTTATGCATGCGACCGCCGGACGCCGCGACGGTCAGCAGCAACACCGTAACAATGAACAAGGTCATGATCGGAAGAGAGACTTTCCCGGAAACAAGCGATATTTTTAATCGTCCCAATCCGAGGCCGATCAGAAAGACGAGCGCCCCCGTAGCAAATATGTAAAAAGGAGTAAAAACCAAGAAATAATACGCATAATATCTTCCGACAAGAAGGATCGTCGCGAAAATCGTCAGGAAGAAGATCAACACGCCCGCGAAGACACGGGCGGGCAACACCTTGGCCCGATACCGGAGGAAAAGCATCCCGAGCAAGAGGCACACAACCGGCAGTACGGAGGCGATCAGGTGTTCCTTATTGATATCACTGACCACACTCTTGTCGGAGTTATATTTTCTGTTGAATTCGATATAGACAGCCCACATATCATCGAGAATTCCGTGCCGGGCAAGATATGCCAGACAGGGAATCGATACCGCCAGGACGCCGCCGACGACTCCGGCCAGGGACAGGAGGGCGTCCTTTACCCTTTTACGGATCACGAGATAAGTATATAGCAAGATGAAAGAAATGCCGACGGCAGGGATCAGCGTATACTTGATCCACAACATCCATCCGCAAAAAACGCCGGTCAAAAAGGATCCGATCAAAAATTTCCGGAACGAAAGCGTCTTTTTATCCTCGGCGTATTGAATAAATCGTATGAAAAAATAAAGACATCCCGACAGACACGGCAATAAATACTCCTCGGCCGATCCTCCGCCGTCGGAATACACCTCCGTCCCGAAGATCCAACCGAGCACCAGAAAGACCGCGATCATCGCGGGTTTGTTTTCGAGAAACATCCGGCTGATCCGATAGAGAAAAAACAGAAACAACGCCATTGAGACAGACAGATAAATATAAACGCCGGTTGCCGCCTTCGGGAAGATGATATGCGCCAGCAGATTTACAAAATAAAGAAGGATCCCTTTGTGATCGAAAACATCCCGATACGGCATCAGGCCGTTTCGCATCGCACGGGCGACCGCCATATAAATGTCCGCGTCCTGATACGGAACATACCGGTAAAGAGGCGATTGATAACACGCGAAGAACAGCGCGGCCGCCGAGCCGGCCAAAAGAATAAAGAAAGCCGCGACCAGCTCTCGCCCGCCCGGCGTCAAGACCGTCTTAACCGGTATACGGGGCGTCGGGACGGCTTTGCCCGTGCCGGATGACGTCTCCTTCACTTCGGATCCAATATCCCTGGTGTTTGCCATTGCATTCAAAACCGTCATCTCCGATGCTGATGTGATTCTCACTATATATATCATAAAACCTCATATCCGACAAACCGTCCCTCCCGCCGCCGACCTCCTCCCGGATTTCGGACTCGTGTAAAACCTCGAGAATAACCATCCCGCAACAATCCCGCATTGACAAACCCCGCCCCTGTATAATACAATGCGTCTGTTATTCGGGGGATTAGCTCAGCTGGGAGAGCGTTGCACTGGCAGTGCAAAGGTCGTGGGTTCGAGCCCCATATTCTCCACCACACAGGAAATCCCGGCCTTCCATGGGTCGGGATTTTTGTTTTCCATACCGCTTGTTCATGCCCCACGGGACGATTGGTGTAATCGGGATCATTTCGTTTACGAAATCCTAAATCTGAAGACGGGTGTCACCCTACTCCTTCTCCAACGCATAGATTCGAAACGAATCCTTTTCGCCGGAAAATATCAGATGATAATCCGGGTTCATGATCGTCACCCACGAGACGGCTTCCGCTCCCTCATAAATCAGGATGAACTCGGCCGAGCCTTCCGCGACGTATCGGATTTGTTCGTTCTCGATTTGTTCTCCCCGGTCTCCGGTCATGACCGGCCGGTAAAAGTACCGCAATTGAGGATAGGTTTCGCAAAGCTCTCCGAGTGCCGTTTCCTGCGTGAAAAGACTCAGCAGTTTCGCCGGATCTTCTTCACCTCGCGCCTCCCGATACGCAAGGATCGCCTCCGCTGCGCGCTCGGTTTCCGTCTTCGGGAAAAGCGACGATCCGTTCGGCCAGCGGATCGTCGAGACGAGTACCGAGCCGAGCAAAACCGCGACGATCAAGACGACAAGTCGCCTTCTCTTCCTGCGGGGATCCGATCCGCTGAGAGGAAATTTCCCGATCAGGAAGGGTACGAGGGGGATTACGGCAAAAATCAGGAACGGCAGAAGCACGAGAAAATAGTACGGGTAATAGCGGCCGGCGATCAGAAGAGAAGTCGCCGTGAGTGTCAGAAGAAGCGCCGCGAAAAAGAGACCGGCGCGCGAAGTGCGGTCCGTTTTTCGAAAAAGAGCGACAATGCCGGCGATCGAGAAGACGACCATCGGAAGAGCGGAGATCAGAAACCCGACATTTCTCCGGCTGTGATCCGATGCCGCCGCGTCACCCGAATACTGATAATTAAATACAACGTAGGCCGCCCACATTTCCGACCACAGGTCGTGCCGAAAAAGATATAACAGGCACGGGATCGACACCAATAAGACACCGATCAGGACGCCAAAGATCAGGATGGGGATCGCACGCGCCTTTTTGCGCGCGAAAAGCACCGCGAGGAGAACAATGAATGCCGCGGCGACGGCCGGGACAAGCGAAAATTTGATCCAAAGCATCGCGCCGTTCAAAAATCCGGTCACGATCGCCCCGGAGAAGAGCGCCTTGGTATCCTCCCCCGACTCGTCTCCCACAAAACGCGCCGATCGAATCAGGTAATATAGGCATCCGGCAAGACAGGGCATAAAAAGCGCTTCCGTCGAACCGTCACCGTTCAGAAGAACAATATAGAAAACCGACGGCAGAAACAGAATAAGAGCAGCCGCAAACGCCGAGTACCGGGAGAGAAAAATCCGTGCAATCCGATACTCAAAAAAAAGAAAAATCGAGAAGCTCACACCGGACAAGAGATATACACCGGTCGTTCCTCGCGGAGAAATCACTCCGGCAATGAAATAGAGCAAGTACAAAAGGATCCCCTTGTGATCGAAAACATCCCGATAGGGAAAAAGACCGTTTTGCATCGCTCGGGCAACCGACAGATACACTCCGGAATCGACGGCCGAAAAATAGCGGTAAAACGGCGAGTGTGCACCGCAAAAAAACATCGCCGCCAGCGAGCATACAAAAAAGAGCGCGAAGGCGGAAATCAATTCTCGTCGATCCGGCGTCTGCGCCTTACTCATGCACGCTCCCCCCTCTTCGGTCTCACGGCTCCGACTCCCTGCCGAAACAGCAACGTCACCCCGCCATCCCCTTGTATCTTCGAATATTATCCTCATTCAAAAATTCATAGGCACTGCTGATTTCCTGAAATTTCTCGGTCGCGTCCGGTGATTGATTGATGTCCGGATGATATTGTTTCGCCTTCTTGCGGTAGGCAAGCTTGATTCGGGCCTCATCGGTGGTCACCGGGATCCCGAGAACGGCGCAACTTTTTTCATATTGGGATTTGAAGTCCACATACGGATTCGCCGCTGCCGATCCGGATCCGCCGTAACCCGTACCATATCCGGCGCCGTATCCTGTCCCGAAACCGGCTCCGAATCCGCCCTGCCATTGACGAAAGCGCTCCTCCCACATGCGTTGCTGACGCGCGCGGCGCTCCCGTTCCCTTCGGGCCTGCTCTTCCTTCTCGGTGCGGTACGCCTGAGCGTGGTAACGATACGAACGACGGGCCTTGCCCTCGGGGCTTTTCAAATAATCGGCCAGCCCGAAAAGAAATCTCGAACTGATCTCCTGATAGTCGCTGAGCTTCGTGAGAAGAACGGCACCGAGGATCGGAAAGGCAACGATCAGGATCAGGACCAAAAGTACGACCGGATGGGATAAAAGCCGGGCACCGAGCGGACCGATCAGGAGAAGAACGAAAAGACAGCCCCCCATGCTGAAAAGGAGAAAACAACCCTTCAGGAAACTTTTGGCTAAGAGAATACCGGACTCGATCAGGTATACCAGCCCGCGCAAAAGAAAGCGGTTCGCGACCGCATGGCCGTAAATGATTTTGCCGATGATTCGTTTGATCAGTCTCATGGTTTCTCGATTCGTCAGGCCGGATTGAAGTCAGAACCATTGTAACGCATTCCACCGAAGAATCGAAAGGATTTCGATCGAAAACCGCCTCGCAAATACTGCACGCATCTCCCGTATTGAACACCCCGTTCACCCTTTATGTTCTGTTCCCGTCCGATTCTGCCGGAGCGCGGAAGTCCGAAACTCGATTGAATCATTGACGGTTTTTCTGTGTAGAATCGTATATAATCAAAATAAGAAGGATCTAACCGGATAACGGCATCAACGGAGATTACAGATGAGCAAACCGACCCAATACCGGAACGGAGAGCCGCACACATCAGACCGAAGAATGTTTCTTCGGGCTTTCGCAGCGCTTCTGATGGTTTTCTCTTTGACAGCATCCGGCTGTCAGGGATTTTCCGATCTGTTCGATTTGCGAATCTTTGCGGAGGATCGAGAGAACGAAATCATCGATTCGACGTCCGATTTGGATGTCGGAGAATCTTCGGAAACTCCGACCGAGCCGTCCGCAGGTGATTCGACCGATGTAACGGTAGCCACCCCCGGACCAACGGCAACAGCCGCACCGGTGCCGACCTCCGCACCCATAACTACATCGGCGCCCACTTCGACCCCGACCTTAACTCCGACTCCGACCCGGCAACCGACCCCGACCTTATCTCCGACTCCGACCCGGCGGCCGACCCCGACCTTATCTCCGACTCCGACGGTTACCCCGACGCCGATGCCGGTGCCGACCACCGGTACCTATCAGACCTCGATGGCGGACGCGGTAATCACGTTGGTCAATGAGGAGCGCGCCGCAGAAGGACTGGATCCGCTTACCAAGAATTCTTCACTAACCTCATCGGCCAATGTTCGTTCTCCGGAGATCGTAGTTTGTTGGAATATACAGCATACCCGTCCGGACGGGACTCCATGGTATACCGCACCACCCGGAGCACAAATGGCCGAAAACATGGCTAAGGGTCAGACTTCCGCGGCAAGCGTCGTTTCGGCCTGGATGAATTCCGACGGCCATCGGAAGAATATCATGAGCCCGGGCTACACAAAGATCGGCGTTTCCTGTTACCTCTATGAGGGAGTGTATTACTGGGTCCAGCATTTCGCGTAGTTTTCGGTTTTCGCAAGTTTATCCCTGTGTTTCGTTCCGGCGGTTTCCGGTGCTTTTCGATGTTCGGCGATCACCTAAATGGCGACGGATCGTTTTTCAAGTGACCGTTTCATAATAACGAAATTCAAATAACAACAGGATGAATATCATGGATCTGGAATAATCGGATTTGACTCCGTTCGCAAACGAGTCGCCGATCCGGACGAAAACGGCGGGGATAGTCCGCAATGTTCATAGCGCAAAAAGAGGTCGCGACGCAGCCTCCTTTTAGATCATAATTATCTGATTCCCCGCGCAATCGTTTCAGGGATCACGATCCCTGAAACAGCGACTGCCCGTAAGCGTTGAAGTACGGGATGCAATCCGCAATCGGGATGATAAACTCCGGAAGTCCAGCGGCATAAGGAGCAATCGCGTATTCCTGGTAATTCACGATCAAAACCTCGTCGCCGTCCGAGTTCTGAAAAATCCACGCGGCGCCGGAAAACTCCGAAACAACAGACATTGCGTAATCCTCGAAAAACATTCGATCCCCGATCGGCACCGCCTCGATCTGATCAATGATCCGGGTCTGTAAATAGTCTCTGAACAGTTCTGCGTCGGAGCACAGATCATCGAGCGTCAGATAATCACCGGTCCTCGTATCGAAGGCATATGACTCGAGCGCCACACCGCCGTGAGCGCCACCGTAGTACATATAATCGTAAACTCGAAAACAGATCACCCGACCGCTGACATAGATCGGTTCGACCGCCGATTGCCACTCATAAGGAGCGTAAAAATACTCGTCCCCCCACTCGTCATACTCTCCCTTGGATTCGACGCGCATCGCTTCCACAGAGTTCATATCCTGGGTTCGTATGATATTCAGGGTATCGTTAATCAGAGCGGCCGCAGCCGGATAGGCCGGAATTTCAACAGTCGCGTTTTGAACCTGAGCCACCAACAGAAGAACGGCATCGTCATCCGGATGCCGGTATTCTTCCTCAAAAACATCATACCGAACGGTTATACCGTCGAAAACGATCGCGTTCGGATCTGGGGTCGGCTCGGGCGTCGTCTCGGGAACCGGCGTCGTCTCGATCACCGGTATGGTCGCCGGCGCAGGGGTCGTTTCTTCTGTCTGCTTTGGATTCGTCTCCTCGGGGTCCTCTCTTTCCCTTCGGATCGTCAGATCCAGACAGCCGGAAAGACAGAGCAAGAGAACTACGATAAGGATGATTAGGGTTTTTTTCACAGAAATCACCTTCCCTCGGTGTTTGATTGATGATGATATGAAAGAATTTACAACATTAGCACCTTGTCGATCGACCTTCGCGCGTTCGTCACACACGGAGTATACTGGAGCTTATGCGCGGTTTCGTACAGCAGTTCCCGGTATTCTACAAATTCATCCCCGCCGTTTTCGCGATCCGAAACCATACCGCTTAGAAGCATCATAAGATAATTCTGGCTGAAAGGCTTGGCACGGCACAGAATCGCGAGTGATTCCAGAAACGCTTTCTGAGGGCACAATATGTCGGACGAGCACAGCCCGGAATCGACAAGCGCGCGAAGTCCGAGCCGCATCAGGGCGTCCAGGTGCGATTCGATCAACGATGCGCTCGGAGCCGAATACGTAAATCCCATGCGTTTCGCTTCAAAGGCGTAACCTTTATCCAAAAACGGAGCGATGATCTCTCCGATATGCGCGACGATCGCCGCTCCGAAATTCTCCGCTTCGGCATCGTGAGAAATCACGCGGGCCGTATTCTGAGCGCGGTCCAGGATCCATGAACGGATCGTCCGTTTGTTCCCGTCGGCGCCGATCGTTCCGGCAATCAGAAAGTTCAGCGATTCCTTCGCGCACAGCGAAAAAAGGTCTTCAACATCAGGCTCCGCGGCACTTGTATCCGGGCCTTTCGAGAAAGAAAGCGGCATAAGCATAATCGGATTGACCGGAGCGCCAAACAGCAATTGTTCCGACAGCAATATCGGCAGTCCGATCGATAAGGCCTTCGAGGAAGCCCTTTCCTCCTCTGCGGAAATCAAGGTTGTATCCGAGTACAGAAACAGCCCGACGCGCGTCGTTGTTTCCGGAACCGGAAGAATATCCCGAATCGTCGGAACCCAGAGCTTCCAAATCGGAACCTCCATGAGATAAGGCCGGCCGTCGCGATGCTCGGGCTCATCCGAAATCACCGAGGATGCCTCATAAGAATCAGTTAAACTCGTCGATCCTTCCGGAATCGGCATATCCGCTGATCTCTGCTCGGCGGGAGCCGAAGCTTCGGAAGTCGGGCCGGCTGTCGTTGACGCATCCTCGACGGGATCCGATATCGATTCCGAATACGATTCCGTATCGTGCCGGACTTCCTCATCCCGGAATACGGCCTCGAACGCTTGCAGATCCGCCGCAATCGAAGGATGCTTTATTGCGTTAAGCTTCTCCAGGATCCGACGACCTTCCGGGGTTTTGCCGCTCTCCTTGCATGCCTGCAACAAGTTCATTCCGATGTAGACATTGTGTTTTTCCGGTATATAGGAGGACATTATCAGGCGGATCAACTCCCCGGGATAGCCGTGTCTGCCCAAATCCGCAGACATCCGGAGGAGAGTGTAATCATTGGGAGTTCCGCGGGAGAGTAATCCCTCATAAAGAAGCAGGGCTTCTTTCGGCTCTTTGCGCTCCAACGCGCGGGACGCAAGGATCAATTGCGGCAGAAAACTATCTTCCTCCATGGCCAGCTCGCTCAGGGCGGCATTCACGGCCGCGGGCCCTTTTCGGGACTGACAGTACCGAATTAGAAGATTGAGGTTCTTCTCGTTGTTGGGATTATCGATCAGCGAGAACCAAATGCTCTCGACGCTGTCCGGTTCTCTTTGGATCGCCGGCTCCTTTGATTTGGCGGGTGCGGACTTTGCGGGTGCCTGTGCCCTTTCGGTCTGTCGGTGCGCATCTTTCGATGCGGGCGCATCGGGTTCGAGCTTGATCCCGGACACAACATTAGCGGCAGGCACCTCGGATTCAGTTCCCGATGCGTCGGCCTCCCTTAAGGAAACCGTTTCTGCTTTCTGCTCCGGGTCAGCCGGCTGAGCGGGCTCCGGCGATGGAAGACTCTCGGCGGTCGAGCGAGACGGATTTTCCTCGTGCGACTGCGTAAATTCATCGGCCGCGTTTCCCGGATATTCCAATTCCGTATCGGGTTGGTCTTCCGATTTGCGCCGCAGTCCCTTCAAAAATCCAGGTAATTTCATCTCGTTTCCTCCGTTCAGAAGCAATTCTCGCGTTTCGTCTCGCGTCCGCAGATGCCCTCTTTACCGCAACGGTAGCAGATTTCGTTCTCAAGAAACTCGTTTTTACGAAGAAGATCCAGATTCTGAAGTGTCGTACGCGCGATCGCCTCCATCGCTTCCGCCGTAAAGAACGCCTGATGCGACGTGACCAGAACATTCGGGAAACTCATCAGGCGAACGAGTTCTTCATCTTCCAAAATATCATTGGAACGATCCTCAAAGAAATACTCATCTTCTTCTTCGTAAACATCCAACCCTACCCCGCCGACCTTGCGGCTCATTACGGCCTCGATCAACGACGATGTATCCACCAACGCTCCGCGCGACGAGTTGATCAGGATCACCCCGTTCTTCATCATCGCAAGAGAGTCCTTATTGATGATATGCGTAGTTTCCGGTGTCAGCGGACAATGAAGCGAGATCACGTCGGATCGACGCCACAGTTCTTCGAGTCCGACCATCCGGATGGACCCGTCCGCGGGCGGATACGGATCATAAGCAATGACCTCCATACCGAATCCGGTAAGGATCCCGGCCATGATACGGCCGATCTTGCCGGTGCCGACAACACCGGCAATTTTGCCGTGCAGGTCCGTCCCCATCAGTCCGTTGATCGAAAAGTTATAGTCGCGCGTACGGGAATACGCGCGATGCGTCTTCCGATTGACCGATAAAAGCAACGCGCAGGAATACTCCGCCACCGCGTACGGTGAATACGCAGGCACACGCATGATGTGCAGTTTCTTGTATGCCGCGCGAAAATCGACGTTGTTGTAACCGGTACAACGCAATAAAACGGCTTGGACTCCGATCGAATATAAAAGATCGATCACCTGTTCGCTGACCCGATCGTTCACAAACACACACACCGCCTCACAGCCGTCGGCCAAGACGTAATTTTCCGTCGTCAAACGTCCTTCGATATACCGGATCGAAAAGCCGTAACCCGGCGCAAGCGCGTCAAACCATACCTTGTCGTATGGTTTTGCGTCATAAAAAGCAATTTTCATCTTTCACCTCGGCGTACCCAGAGCGATATCCGCAAAATTAATCGGAAGTCCGAGCGGGAATATGCGGATCTGTCCGGACATTTCTTTTCCTTTTCCCCGTGTCATCCCGTACTTCGGCAAAATAAAGGTCACGGTACAGTCAGCCGCAACGGCATGCGGATCCGCTTCCGCGGTGTCCGCATCAACACCGGTCGGAATGTCAACGGCAACCACGCGCGCTCCGCGGGTATGAGCTTCTTCAATCTTGGCGGTAATCGCCTGCAAATACGGGGGAAGAGGTCGTGTGTATTCATACCCGGTTCCGAGTATGCCGTCGACAATGACACACGGGATCCCCGACACCTTCTCGTCGATCATTCTTGAAACGCCGCTTCGCAGTTTTTGCGGATCAAAGGCATCCGCCGGCAATATCCGGATCCCCAGAAGCCTTACGGATTCGCGCATGATCTGAACCGCTCCCGTATGCTCCACCCCGGGGAAACAGTCCCAAACGATCACCGAAAACCCCCGTGAATGCAAAAGGCGCGCGCACACATAAGCATCGCCGCCGTTATTTCCTCTTCCGGCAAAAATGTGGATCGGTGTAGTCGTCGCTCCGGCGACAAACGAACTGATATCCGCGACAGCCAGCCCCGCATGCTCCATCAGGATCACGAGCGGGACCTCAAACTTTTTCACGGCCACCCGGTCGACGGATCTTTGCTCTTCTCTCGTCAGCGTGTTCCGAACACATCGAACCGGAATGAACGGTTCCTTGGGCGGAGCCGGATTGAGAATGCTCTTTTGAGGCCAAAAGGGATTGTCCGGCTGTTTCATAAAACCCTCATATCCATATCGATACACTCCCCGCTACTTACCCATTTTAGCATATCGTCAAGATATTGATAAACAGATTCAATCGATTCGGGGTGAACGCGAAAATCCTTCCAACGCGCGTACGATCGGAGTTGAAAGCAAGGCGATCAGTAAGCCGGCCGGTATCGATAACCAAAGCAATAACGGCAGGTACAGGAAGAGGGCCTTACTTCCGGTCAAAAAAGCGGCGGCGAGGATCTGACCCGTCGAATGCGCCGCCGCCCCCCCCGCACTGACGCCGAACATCGAAAAGCATCGCGCCCGCTTCAGGGCGACCATTGCGGCCACCGCTAAAATCCCGCCGAACAACGAAAAAAGAAACGCGATAACATTCCCTCCGAAAGCAAAGACCATAAATGTCCTCATTATGACGATCCCGGCTGTCGGAAGTGCCCCGAAAAGATAAACCGAAATCAGAGTCACAATATTCGAAAACCCGATCCGAAATCCCGGCACGGGGAAGAAGCCTGCGGGGATCAGCACCGTTTCGACCACGGACAACGCAAGTGAGATTGCGGTCATCGCACTCCACATTGCCCATTTCATCGTTTTGTTTCTCATCCTGTTACCGCTTCTTTCAATCGTTCGTCCTCCGACTGTGCGCATCCCGCGCGAAATCCGTTTGTCTATTCCGCCACCGCGTCGATTGTGTCGGACTCATTTACCCGCGCCGACCCCGCCGGTGTTCCGTCGGTTTCGATGCGGAGGATCGCACGCAGAGGAACGCAAACCGCCGATTGTCCCGCTTCGGAAATCTTCCCGGTTCTCACGCAGATTTGGTCCGGACAGTCCGAATGCGTGATCCGGGCACCCGACGAATCGACCGATACCGTGATCTCAAGGCCGTCGATCTCCGCGGTATAGACGACGGGTTCCATCTCCTCGCGTATCGGGCAACGAAAGCGTTCCGTGCCGGCCACGGTCAGAACGGCTGCCGTCCCGTCGGCACCGTCGCGTGAACGAATCAGTCCCCCGATCGCAAAAGGAATCAGTCCGGCCAGTATAAGCACGACGATCAGGATAAAGTCGGCACGGCAGAATTTGAGCCCGTGCGCGCCGCAGACATTTGTTTTCGGGCTTTTCGAGGATTCGTCAATCAAAAAAAGTCACGACCTTCCCTTCCGTCGGGGTAAATGCCTTCTCCAAATCTTCGCTTACATAAAGCGCGCCGGTCGAATCGGCAAGGACAAGCCCGAAGTTGCGGTGTGCGCTCCAGTACTCGATCGCCCGATCCTTGCCCATCACGAAAAGCGCGGTCGACAGAATATCGCATTCGATACCTTTGCCACCGACGACAGTGACCGAAAGAAGATCGGATTCGGCCGGCCGGGCGGTTTGGGGATCCATAATATGAATATACACCTCTCCGTCCTTTTCGAAAAACCGTTCATACCCGCCAGAGGTCACGATGTGATTGTCGGCTCCGGCCAGCGTCCCGAGATACTTAGAGCGGTCCTCCGGATCCATGATCGCGATTCGAAAGGCCGATCCGCTCGGCCTGCGGCCGATGGTCGAGATGTTTCCGCCGAGGTTGATGAGGGCGGACTCGATATCGTAATCGTGAAGGATCGAGAGGACCCGGTCGCCGGCATACCCCTTGGCGATCCCTCCGAGATCCAGACTCATACCCGCGCTTTTCAGCATCACCCGATTTCCGTCCTCTTCCAGCACAATCCGGTCTCCGCCGACAAGCGCGAGCACATCTTTGATCTCCCGGTCCCCGGGAATACGATGAAGTCCGTCGGTAAACCCCCACATATCCATAACCGGAGCAACCGTGATATCAAACGCGCCGCCTGTGCGAACCCGGATCTCCTCCGCCGTCCGGATCAGGAAATAGGTTTCGTCCGAAACCGTCGTCCACGTCTTGCCTGCGGCATTATTGATCGCCGACACCTCGCTTTGGGGGTCGGTGCGCGAAAAAAGCCGCTCCAACCGATATATTTCGGCTCGCCCGGCCTCGATGGCTGATTCCGCTTCTTTTCCGCGAACTTCGATTCGCATCAGGGTATTCATCGCGAAGAATTCCGCGATCGACCGGTCATTTTTCGGGGCTCCGGACTCCCGTGCGCATGCGACCGTCATCGCGACCAGGCAAAACGCGCAAATCAGCGCGACATTTCGGACTAGCCGGGAATGTCGCGAACCGAGTTTATCAATCAAGGCAATTTCCTCCGGCTCGATGATTCATTGTCATACTCTTCGGATGTTCGGGACCGATCCCTTCGCGATCGTCGGTTGCGACTCTTCCTCCGTGACGGTCAAATCCGGATTGCCGGACTTCGACGAATCCGATCGCAGACGCAGAATGGTCAATACGGACGCCAGTGCCGATATGATCGCAAAAAGCGTCGCGATCAAGAGCACAATCCACCATGAGGTAAGATGCTTTTCGGTGATTTGAGCAGATATCTCGGAAGGCGGATAAGCGTATTTCGAACGCAGGATCAAGTCCTCATCATTCGAAAAAAAGTGCTTCGCGAGGCTGATCACGCCGAATCGACCGGTATGATCTACAAAATAGAAATTCTCATCGTTCGGAGAATAGGTCGTCAAAGCGTCCTTCAGATCATTCAGCGCAATCCCGTCGATCGGGTCCGGGAGCACCGCTTCATAGCAAAATACGAGCAAACTGTCCGCGGTGATTTCACCTTCGCCCTTCCCGGGCATGAAGTCGAAGTTTTCCCGGTCCGTAAACGAACCGTTATCCGACGGAGAAGCACCGATGAATGCGAGTTCGTCAAAATAGATGTACGCCCTGGGCGAATCAAAGCCCGCGGCGATATCGATCTTCGCGTCCGGTTCCGCGACGACACCGACCACATTGTATTTCCGGGATCCGATCAGAACCGTTCGTCCTTCGATATCGTTGGATTTAAAAAGTAGCCACGCCAACTGCTCGTTCAAAACGATTGACTGGGGATCGAACCGTTCCTCGGACAGAAAGCTTCCGGAGAGAATCCGTCTCGGATGGAAGAGGTAATAATTCCCCGCCACGCCCGTCACTTCGCTGTTGACCGTTTCGCTCATTTCCGTTTCGTTCACGATTGCACGGATCGACATTCTGGCTTCCGAATAATATGCATCGACCCAAGTGCGGATGTCGGATGGCTCGGCTGGAATCGTCGGTTGGATCGTTCGATCTCCTTGAATCGCGGATGCGGAGATCAATGTGTCGAGTGCCCCTCGAATCTCGATGACCGAGTTTTTGTTTAAACTGGATCCGGCGTCCAGAAACAGCGGAGGCGCGCCGTCCGTCCGATGTTGGCCGCGACTGATCACGCTGACCTGTCGATATGATTTTCCTGTGTCGCCTTCCCATCGCTCCGCCGCGAATTGGTCATATTGCGGTTCCGTGAGAAGCGAGATTTGTATGGAAGAAAGAATAATCCCCAAAAGGGCAGCCGCGGCAAATACAAACGGCAGGGTTCGGAAAACTTTCCGAAAAAAACCGCTTGTTTTGAGTCCGGCTTCGGTTGTAATGCGAAGCGCGTTTGCTTTCACTTTCACCGATTATGCCTCCTGTTGTATGTATTCGAGGCGCACTTGGTCGCCGTCTTTGATCGGCTTTTCGCTTCGAATAATGATTTCCCTTCCCTGGATCGGGGTAGGATCCAGTGCGGATTTCTTGCCGTCGGTCGCCAATATACTGACCGTGACCTTGTTGACGACATAGCGTTCGCCCAACGGGCCTGATTTGCGTGTCAACAAATACACGAAGGTTCCCGATCCGTCCTCGTGGATCGCGCTGTTGGGCACGACACACTCAAACTGTTGATTGTAATCGTCAAAACTCACCTCGATCGGATTCCCGGCCCACAGGTTTTCACCCTCAACGTAGGTGCTCACGATCCGGGAATTTCTCGGATCCGAAGGGTTTGGCCGGATTTTTGTTACGGTGACACGCTGGGCATCATACTGATTGACCTGAAGGTTCATGCCGGGATATATACCCCGCGCCTGCTGCGCGGTGAAGATAAAATCTGCCCAATATCCGCCGGTCGGATCGATGATCCTGCCGAGGACCTGATCCTTGGCGATCTCGTCGCCGGGAGAATATGTGAATCCGACCGGCAACCCGCTGATCGGCGCTTTGATCTCGGTGATGTTCATGACGCTTTCGAGCCCTTTGATCTTCGTCTTCAGCTCCTCGATGAGCTCGTCTTCTTCCTGTCTGGCTCTCTTGGCTTTTTCCGCTTCAACCGCATCGATCTTCTTCTGATCCGAGAGAGCTTTTCTGGCATCAGAAAGAGATTTTTCCGCTCTCTTCAGCGCCTTTTCGGCATCGGCGACGGGAAGGAATGCCTCTGTCTCATCCAGAATCGCCTCGGCGGCTGTGATTTTATCCTGCTCCGTGACCACTTGAGTGGCCTTCGCGGATTGCTGTGTGTCAACCGTGGCTATTTCTGCCGTGAGTCGATCCACCTCCGCCTGTTCCGCGCTGTCGTCGTCACCTTCGGGAACGGCAGCCAGTGCTTCCTCTGCCGCGACCAATTCAATTTCCAGACTTGTCTTGATATCCGCCAGTGAATCGATTTCGGCCGTCAACGTAATAATCAGTGCATTCGATTCGGAGATCGTATTCTGTGCGGTCGTGATAATTGAGCTTTTGTTCTTGGAATTGCTGAGGTCGACTTTGGACTGATTGTAAACCGTCAACGCTTCCGCTATTGCTTCTTCCATATATGTGTAATCCGGTTTATTGACCGGGAGTTTCCCCTCGTAATAACGCCGCAGTTCGATTTCCTCCAACTGATCCTGTAACATCTTGAGTTCATCGGATTCGACAGCCGGCTCCAGTGTCATCAGCACATCACCGGCAGTTACCATGTTGTATTCATAGACGTACACTCCGGTTACTTTTCGACTGTCAAACGCCTTGACTTCTTCGATAACGGAGGCCTCGATCGTACCGGTCGATTTATTGCTTGTCGAAATAATCGCCCAACTCGGATATTGCGACGACACCTTGGGGAGCGAATAATTCATAATTGTGTTCGAAAAGAACGTCAGCAGGAATATGATCACAACAAACACGACGGCGGCCGTGATCACCCACTTGCGCTTGCCGTTTCGACCCTTTGTTTCCGTATTGTCCATATGTTCCTCCTACCGGCCTTGTCGCCGTCTTCCCTGTTTACTTAATGCCTGAGCGGGATATCCCTTCGACGAGATATTCCTCGCCGTTAAAAAACATCAGAAGCGGCGGGATCATAAATATTGTCGACGCCGCGAATGCCACGCCCAACTCCTTCTGATTGATCTGTGACAGGAAAACCGACATCGGATATAGATCGGTGTTCTTGAGCATCAGCAGGGGTTGTTCGACCATGTTCCAATAGTCGATGAAGAGTAGAATACTCATAGCATACAACGCGCTTTTGCACATGGGAATACAAATCGCGTAGAAGATATGCCATTCCCCGGCTCCGTCAAGCTTCGCGGCTTCGATATATGATGCCGGGATCTGGCGCATATATTTACTCAGAAGGAAAACGCTGAAGGTGGAAAATACACCGGGCAGAATGATCGCCCACCACGAATCCAGAATCCCGAGAGAATCCGCAATAAAAAGATTGGGAACCAATGTCACCTGATGCGGCATGAGCATCAGAATGATATACGCGAAAAACAAGGCTTCGGACCACTTCTTACGATAACGCGCGAATGCGAATGCGGCAAGTGAACCGACCGCCATTTGTCCGATAACGATCGGCACAACGATCAGCACAGAATTCCAAAACTTCAAAAGATACGCCGGCGTCTTGACCAACAGCGTCGCGTATTGATCGACGCTGACCATATCCGGGATGAAACGAAGCTTCGGCTCAGCGACAAATCCGGCTTTGTTTCCGGTATACCCCGAAAGACTCTGATATATCGCCCCGTAGTGGTGCTGAATCTCCTCGGAGGACATGAACGAATTGAGAATCGTCAGCACGATCGGCAGAAGCGCCAGTACGGACGCAAACAAAACGATCGTGAAAAAGACACCGACAACAAATTTGTTGACTATCCTTGTCCTGTTGGCTTTCGCGAAACGCCATACCCGGTGCTTTCCCTGCGCCTTCTCGTTCAGTTCGTCAAAAACCGAGGCCTCCGCCTCATCGGACGACTCCCGGGCCGTGCCGGCGAACGTCGCGGTATTTTCGGCCCCGAAAGATGCATCGGACTCCAACTCATCTTTCACAGATTCGGTTTCAGGCAGATCGGGTATCGATCGTGCAGGCTCCGGCTTCATGTCCGACATCTTTTCGGCATCCTCCGGATCACTTGTAAAATAGACCTCCCGGGCAGACAACGCCCGTACCGGAGTGTCGGACGGACCCGCGGGATCTCCTGTCGCTCTGATGAGCTTATCAACCGCGGCATCCCTTGCGTCGGAGTGTTTCCGAATCGATTCGGCATCGGACAACGCCGAAAAAAAGTCCAGATCGTCGTGTCGTCCCTCTTCCCTTCTCATTCTATTCCTCCACCTCTTTACCCAATTTGAATTCGGCGAGGAACAGAATACCGACGATCAGGATCATCACGAGCGCCATAATGATCGCTCCCGCACACAACTTCTGATAATCGAGATTACGGAACGCGTTATTCATAAAATGCTGAAGAACGTAAAGCGATGAGAACGGGTAATCTCCGGTCAGCAGATAGACCTCCCGGAAAATCTTAAAAGAGCTGATCAGCGACATGATGCCTACAAAAAAGATCGTCGGATAGAGGTAGACAAGGCTGATCGAAAAGAATCGTCGCCCGCTTCCCGCGCCGTCGATCTTGGATGTGTCGATCAACTCGGACGGAACATTGTTCAGCGCCGCCAAAAAAAGGACCATATTGTACCCGAGGGTCTTCCATAGAAACAACAAAAGAATGACGACGCGACTCCAATCCGACTTCATCCAGTCGATCTTATCGATCCCGAAGTCCGAAAGGTACGTATTGATCGATCCGGTGAAACTGAAAAGTACCTGCCAAATCAGGACGATCGAAGCGACCGGGACCATCATCGGATTCAGGAGCATGCTTCGGAACACACTTCGCCCCGGCAGTTTCGTGTTCAGGAGGAGCGCGAGGATCAGCGCCAATATGACGGCCAGCGGAACCGCCATCAGGGAAAAAAGCAGAGTGTTTTTGCCCGCCATCTGAAACGCGTCGTTGGTGAGCACGCGTTCGTAGTTCCGCAGCCCGACGAACTCCGCGTTCGTCGGGCTTTTCTGGAACGAATTGACCAGTATCTGAACCATCGGACCAAAGAAGAACAACGAGACTCCGGCAAGGCTGGGCAGGAGATATCCGATAAACACGAAAAGCTCACGAAACCCTTTTCTGCGCTTTTTTATCTTTCCGCCGGTCGCTCCTTCGGCTCTGCGGATCTCGGAAACCGTCATGTCAATCCTCCGTTGCTTAATTAAGATCTCTCACTGACGAAAGTCTTGACCCGGTCTTGGATGATTTTCGATACGTCTTCTGCGGATTTCAGCCCTTTAAAGAAGTCCGGCGTCTCTTCGAATATAATCGACAGGATTTGCTCGTCCTCGCCTTCAACCATCGTCACCGCATCAATCATCGCCATATATTGATTAACATCTTCCTGCGTGATCTGCGCGCCGTATCCGTAGTAGTAATCATACGGAATAAATTCTCCGTCGTCTTCCGGCGGATTCAGGAGTTGATCGATCTGATGATCGAGCGCCGCCTTGTTGATCGGAGATTCAGAATAGATTCCCATCTCCTTCTGGGTTTCCTCGGACAGGAAGTGACGAACGAAATCCCATGCGGCGTCTTTGCTCGCGCAAGAGTCGCTGATCGCAAATCTTTGAGTCACCGTACAGCTCAGGCCGGATTTATTCCCGGAGGGATATCCGATGAAGGTGACGGGCTCACCGAAATTATACCGGATATCCGCAACCGTTCTCGGTCCGTAAAGGGACGTGCGGGTCAGAGCCAGTTTGCCCTGCGACATCAGCGCATACTCATCCACATACTCGGACTCATCATACTCTGTATACTCCATCGGTCTCGGTCCGTTTGAGCTCTCGTCCTGTCCGTAGGTCTTGGCAAATTCCAGCAGTTTCTGGAAATCCAGGCTGTCAAACCGAACCTCGTTTTCCGCGTAGTCGGCGAAATAATTCATTGAGGACGACACACAGGCAGTCAGAAGATCGGTCTTGGTAATATTTACCAGCGTATAGACTCCCTCGGGTAAGCCGTTGACCATCTCATTGAATTCATCAACGGTCCAACCGGTACGGCTTCCGATGAAACGGGTCGGCCCGACCAATCCGGAAAGCGAAAAGCTGACCGGGAACTGATAGAGCTTGCCTTTTCGCTCGAAAAGCGAGAGAACGCTTTGAACATAGTCCTCCTTGTTGAAGGACTCGTCCTTCTTCGCGAGTGCGTAGAGGTCGGTCAGGAGCTCCTTCGCCTCGAAGCGCTCAAGAGAGCTCAGGTAGTAACCGGTAGCGATGATATCCGGACCTTCTCCGTTGATCATTTCAAGATAGATCTTTTCGCTGATCGCGGCATACGCCTTCATCCATTCGGTGTACTCCTTGTCCATGAAATCAGCGTAATTGATCTGGTCCTCATAATCCCGCAGTTCGATCCGACATTCCGCATTCTCCCGGTTAAACTGATAAACCTGCGCGGTGACATTCTGATCGTACATGAGCCCGATTCCGCCGAGAACGAGAATTTTCTTGCCCGCGTTGGGATTCGTTTGCTCGCGCGTCAGAACGATCATTTTGATCGGCTCGGGCTCCTGCGGTCCCCTCATATCAACTAGATAGTTGTAGTATTGGTTCACCGTGACAAACTTATCGGTCGAGAAAGGAACGAAACCTGCGTATGCGTATTTGGAAAGGTCGAGGTCCGTATCCTTCCACGCCAGAATCTCCGTCTCCGTCTTCGTTTCTATATCATAGGCGAAGATGCCGCCTGCCTTATTGAGGTACAGGCCGTTTCCGCCCGGCATGGAGGATCCGATGGAGAGACCGATCATATCGATCGGTGCCCCCAATTTTCGGGTCGTCAGATCGATGGGGTAGAAATTGTATTCATATTTATCTCCGGTTCCGTAGCTGTCAATATAAATCGTGCCGTCAACGTTATAGAAAGAGGAGCCCATACCCTTCTCTTCGATGGTAAACATTTTTGTGCGCTGAGCGTCGTAAATCGTAATCGAGGTGCCCGTTTCTCCGTACATGCTGATGTAAAGATTCCCCTGATTATCGAAAATCAGAGAGGAAAACCACTGATTGGTGCCGGGTTCCAACTTCATTCTGGGCTTTACTTCTTTGCCGTTCCGGTCGATCGTGACCAAGGTCTGTTCCGACTGCATTTTCTCTTCGCTGTAAGTCTCCAACGCAAACACGAGATTGTCTTTCCCGTCCCATTTAACACTTTGGAAGTATGACGACTCACCGAAAAGCGAAGTGATATCCGAAGAACCGAGGCGATTTCCGTCCAGGTCGTAAACCAGCAATTCGCGCCGGACATTATCATTATACGGGCTCGGATATTCCGGATAAACGATACCGTCGTCTCCCGTATCGACAGGCTCGTCTCCGACAGGTTCCGTTTCCGGGGTATCCGAATCATCGGATTCTCCGTCCCCGGGCTTCGTTTCATCTTCCGCGACATTCGGCTCACTTGCGGCATATTCCTCGTATTTTCTCGGATCGATCATTCCGCCGTCGTCATACTCGTAAATATCCAACACGACCGCGACCTTGTCACCCATCGGGATCATATTGTATGAAACCGATGTGTTTTGATTCGCGGCCTTGTACAGGTCGATTTCCTTGATCGAGAAATACGGGTCGTCCGCAGAAATGATCCGCGCTTTCTCTTTGCTTTTCGGCTTGCAGGACGCAAGCGGAACGAGCATCGCGGCCACAAGCGTCAGTCCGATGATTTTCTTTGCCAGGTTATTCATATTCATTCCTCGTTTCTTCATATAAATATCAGCATTAATTGTTTTACGACACATCATCATTGTATACGAACCTTTGCATATTTCAATAAGCGCGAGAAAGGCGCTTCACCATAATGGACGACACAAGGAGGGATTTTGTTGCACAAAACGGAGAAAATTCTTACGAAATCATTTGCGCATATTCCCGCATATTTTTATTAGCGCAAGAGAATATTTCTCAAAAAAGCCTCCTCTCGCAAGGACGCCCGGTGCGTTCGATTCATCTTTGTTATCTCCGATATTTGGGATCCGGAACGAATTGACTGCTGAACACTTCTTCTTCGGTAATCGGCATCCCGAAAAGAAATCCCTGACAGCCGTCGCAGTTGTTTTCGGTCAGAAAACTCAACTGTTCGACCGTCTCGACGCCCTCGGCCATTACGTTCATCTTCATCATGTGCGCGATATGGATGATCAGCCGCAAGAGATCGTCGTCGTCTTCGGACTCTCCGACCGCATTGACGAAGGTCTGGTCGATCTTGACGGTTTCGATGGGCAGTTCACGTAAATAATGTATTGAGGAGTAGCCGGTTCCGAAATCGTCCAGGTATACATGAAAGCCCATTTGCTGAAGGCGCGACAGAACATTCGCGTTTTGCTTCAAAGACGTGACCATCGCCGTCTCGGTGATTTCCAGTCCGATCAGAGAAGGACGGACATTGGCTCTTCCGATAATTTCGACGACGGAATCAAAAAAGTCTTTCTGGATCAGCTGAACCGCCGAAATATTCACGGAAACGATGATATCATCCTCGCTTTTCTCGTTGACCTTTCGCGCGAAAACACAAGCCTTTTCGAGGACCCACTTGCCGATGGAAAGGATCTGCCCCGTCTTTTCGATGATCGGGATGAAATGGGACGGCATGATCATCCCTTCATTTGGGTCCATCCAGCGGATCAACGCTTCGTACCCGACAAGCTTATGCTTGGCAAAGTCGATCTGAGGCTGATAAAGGAGATACAATTGGTCTTCCTGTAATGCTTCCAGAACCATATTACGGATATGCGTCGTCTGCTTCATCATCTCGTTCATTGAGGGATTATAGAACATATAGCGATTCTTCCCGTCACGCTTGGCCTCGTACAACGCCATGTCGGCGTTTGTTACCAGATCAAACATATTCTCCGTGTCTTGCGGGAATCGGGCGATGCCGATCGAAGCCGTCGGGTAGATACTGCAATCACCGACCAGATATTTCCGGTTGAAAATTTCCTGAACCGCTGCGGTCAGGTCCTCCGTGTTCTTTCGACTCGACGGATTCTCGAGCATGACCGCAAATTCGTCTCCACCGATCCTGGCGACATAAACTCCCTCAAATTCTCCGCCGATCCTACTAAGTTCCGCGGCGATCATCTTGAGAAGAGCATCCCCGGCCCGGTGACCCCGGGACTCGTTAATCAACTTGAAGTCATCAAGGTCAATATATATAATGGCGGCTTCACGGAAAGCGCTCCCGTTTTCGCCGGAATCCGCCTTCTTCGACAATTCGGAAATTCTGTGATAGAAATGGGACCGGTTCGGAAGCTGGGTCAGGGTATCTTTGTACGCTGACTCGAAAAGCTCCGCCTTACTGCGCAAGAGGTCCGCCTGTGTCCTCTTGAGTCGTCGGTTCTCTCCGATAAACTTGATCATCAGGATCAACGATACGACCGTCATCGCGAAAAGCGACGCGACCAGCCCCCAAAGCACAGACTGTGCGGGTTCAATCTCGAGGATCGAATCGGTAGAGGATGCGGAAAATCCGGTGGAAAAAGCGATTGGAAGAGTAATGGAAAAGACGGCCGCAGAGCGGATTATATGTTTCTTGATGCACTCAAATCTGCTCACTGTGCCTCCCGCGTCGTCGGTTATTTGCCGCCGTCATGGCTATTTTGAACTAATCAATTTTGATTATATCGAACATTCCGGTCGATATCCAGCGAAACCAAAGATTTGGGACTTCAAAGTTTTACGGTATGTTTTCGGTTATTTAACAAACCACGGTCCTGTGTGTGCGTAAGCCGGTTATCTGACCACGTGTCACGGAACGGATACGCGAAACGGGCATTCCCGACGAAAATCACCGCGGACGCGGACCTTCCGTTGTTGTTAAGTCAACGGAGAAGATGATATAATTCACCCCATAGCAAATTCATAAGAACTCGATGCAAAGACGCTTCGATTCAAATATTTATCCGTCCGGTTGAAAGGAATCACATAATGTACAAGATTATTTCCAAGAAACGGCTGAATGAACTGATTACAATGATGGAGATCGAAGCTCCGCTCGTTGCGCGCAAGGCGAAGGCCGGTCAGTTCATCATTTTCCGCGTCGACGAGTTCGGAGAGCGGATCCCGCTGACCATCGCGGACTTCGATGCCGACCGCGGGACGGTAACGATCATTTTTCAGGCTGTCGGCCGCTCCACCAAGCTTCTTGCGGAAAAGGAGACGGGTGATTCGATCCTGGACTTCGTCGGTCCCTTAGGTCGTCCGACGGATCTGGAGGGATATCGGAAAGCCTGTGTAGTCGGAGGCGGTGTCGGTTGCGCGATCGCCTACCCGTCGGCAAAGGCCCTCCATCTTCTGGGCACTCAGGTCGATATGATCGCCGGGTTCCGCACAAGAGACTATGTTTTCCTCGAAGAGGAAATGCGTGCGGCATCCGATCGGCTGATCATCGCGACCGACGACGGCAGCTACGGTGATAAGGGCTTCGTCACCAACGTTTTACGCAATCAAATCGAAAGCGGTGCCGGCTATGATCTCGTCGTCACGATCGGACCTCTGATGATGATGAAAAAAGTCTGCGAATTGACCCGTGAATTTGGGATCAAGACGATCGTCAGCCTCGATCCGATCATGATCGACGGTACCGGAATGTGCGGCGGATGCCGCGTCACCGTCGGCGGCGAAGTAAAGTTCGCATGCGTGGACGGTCCGGATTTTGACGGCCATCAGGTCGATTTTAACGAGTTAATTCGTCGAAAATCCTTCTACCGTGACCAAGAACAAGAGGACGGGGATCATACCTGCCGCATCGGCTTGGACCGTCCCGTCAAACGCAATATGTCGCCGACCAAGGTTCCGGTCCCCGAACAGGATCCCAACGAGCGGGTCACGAATTTCAGTGAGGTGACCTTCGGCTATACTCCCAAGATGGCGGTCGAGGAAGCGATGCGTTGCCTCGATTGCAAGCATCGCCCCTGCGTCGACGGCTGTCCGGTCCAGGTGCCGATCCCCGAATTCATTCGTCTGGTCGCCACCGGGAATTTCGAAGAAGCCTATCAGGTCATTCTCCGGAAGAATTGTCTTCCGGCTGTTTGCGGACGCGTTTGCCCGCAGGAGACTCAGTGTGAAGCAGTTTGCGTACGCGGAAACAAGGGAGAGCCGGTCTCGATCGGGCGCCTGGAGCGTTTTGTCGCCGACTTCCACTTTGCGAACCAGAAGGCACTGCCGACTCCGGCTCCTTCCAACGGGCACAAGGTCGCGATCATCGGTTCCGGGCCGGCCGGTCTTTCCTGTGCGGGCGACCTCGCGGGGCTCGGATACGATGTTACGATTTTCGAGGCGTTTCATAAAGCCGGCGGTGTCCTGGTTTACGGGATCCCTGAGTTTCGCCTTCCGAAGTCGATCGTTGAGAAAGAAATCGAGGCGCTGACCGCCCGCGGAGTGAATATCCGTTGCAACACGGTGATCGGAAAGACGCTCACGGTCGACGAACTTTTCGAGGAAGGCTACGAAGCCGTATTTATCGGGTCCGGTGCCGGCCTTCCCTCCTTCATGAACATTGAGGGAGAGAACCTGAACGGCGTCTATTCCGCTAATGAATTCCTGACGCGCGCGAATCTGATGAAAGCATATGACGAACGTTACGACACACCGATTTCCCGGAGCAAGACCGTTGCGGTGATCGGCGGCGGTAATGTCGCGATGGACGCGGCGCGTACCGCCCGCCGCTTGGGTGCTGAGACCGTATACGTTGTGTACCGGCGCTCGGATAAAGAAATGCCCGCCCGTGCCGAGGAGGCGCATCACGCCAAGGAAGAAGGCATCATTTTTAAGAATCTGTGCGCACCGACGCGGATCATCGGAGATGAACACGGCGCGGTCTGCGAGATGGAGGTCGTCGAGATGGAGCTCGGTGAACCGGATGCTTCCGGACGCCGTCGCCCGATCGTGAAAATCGGCTCTGAGAGCCGCCTTGCGGTCGATACCGTAATCGTCGCCATCGGAACCTCTCCGAATCCCTTGATTCACACGAGCACCGCCGACTTAGAAACCTCCAAATCCGGTACGATCGTCACCGATGAGAACATGGCCACCTCGCGTCCCGGCGTTTTTGCGGGCGGAGACGCGGCGACCGGAGCTGCGACGGTTATCCTGGCGATGGGGGCGGGAAAGATCGCCGCAAAATCGATCGACGAGTACATTAAAAGCTTATGAGTAAAGTAGTGGTCCTGGACGGTTACACGATGAACCCCGGCGACCTTTTGTGGTCCGCCTTTGAGGAGTTCGGTCCGCTGACCGTCTATGATCACACACCGGAACCGCTCGCCGGGGAACGAATCGGCGATGCGGATATCGTCTTGACCAGCAAAGTCTCTTTTGATCGGGAACGACTTCTTTCGTTGCCCGGATTAAAGTATCTCGGTGTTCTCGCGACGGGGTACAACGTGATCGATGTAAAAAGTGCCGCGGAGCTCGGGATCACCGTCACCAACATCCCCGAATACGCTACGATGGCGACGGCACAGGCGACGATAGCTCTGCTTTTGGAACTTTCCAATCGCGTCGGACACCACAACCGTCTCGTCCATGACGGACAATGGATGCGCACGCCGCATTTTTGTTTCTGGGACGGGCCGTTGACGGAACTTCTCGGGAAGACACTCGGTCTGTACGGCTACGGCAGGATCGCCGGACGCGTCGCGCGGATCGCGCGGGAACTCGGGATGACCGTGATCGCCTCCGGAAGGCCCGGGACCGAAGGACAGCCTTTGCCAGAGGGAGATCCGGCGGGACCCGTACTGGTATCTGCGGAGGCGCTTTTCGCGAAATCTGATTTTCTGTCCCTTCATTGTCCGTTGACGGAGCAGACACGGAATCTTATCAACGCCGGGAGTATCGCCCGGATGAAGGACGGTGCATACCTGATCAATGCGGCGCGCGGTCCGCTTCTCGACGAGACGGCCGTAGCGGAGGCTTTACGATCCGGAAAGCTTGCGGGCGTCGCGGTCGATGTCTTATCCGTCGAGCCGGCCAAGCCTGAAAATCCGCTGCTTTACGCGCCAAACTGCGTGATCACGCCTCACATTGCCTGGGCGCCCAAAGAAACGCGCGCGCGACTGATTGATACCGCGTATGCCAATTTGCGCGCTTTTATCAGGGGAAAACCGGAAAATGTGGTATTCTAATTCCAGTTTTGCAGCGCGGAGGCGGACATGAAAGATGCGATCATAGAATTTTTTAAACCGTACGGACCGATTGCGGTCTTCATCGTTTCGATGATCCCGATCGTGGAATTGCGCGGAGCGATTCCGTTTGTCGGGCTCCCGCTGGGACTTGCCTTTTGGCAGAACTATCTGTTGGCCGTCGCCGGAAATCTGGCGCCCGTGCCGATCATACTTCTTTTTGTGCGAAAGGTCTTTGATTTTATGCGCAAGTATGAGAAGCCGAGGAAGCTCGTCGAGCGATTTGAGGCACGCTTCGTCAGAAAAGCCGAGAAAATGAAGGGCGTCACGTTCTGGAGTCTGGTTTTCTTTGTCGCTATTCCGCTTCCGGTAACCGGAGCATGGACAGGCGCGGGGATCGCATCGATTTTCGAGATGCGGTTCCGGGACGCGATGCTGGCCGTCACGCTCGGCGTCATGATCGCAGGCGTCATTGTTACCGCGATTTCTTACGGAGTCCTCGGCTTCATGAATTTTCTGCTTTAGCTTCTTTTGCCGGAAACTTACGAGAAAACGGACAAGGGCGATGCGCATATGCGCATCGCCCTTGCCTTACGTACCCCCGTACAAATGCCTGTCTGTTTAAGGGGGCCTTGAACAGACATCACATGCCGATTGTAAGTCCGTCCGCGATATAAATCAAGTCTTACTTTATAACAGCATTTATTTATTGGGCGACGGGGTCTTCGTGGGATCGGAAGCTTCTTTCTCCGAGAATTCCCGGGATTTATTCGTGTTATAATGTCCTTGTTACCCAATGAAGATTCCGCAGTGTTGATTTGATTTGAGGTGCATTATGAAGGCTTTGTTTATCGGCGGTACCGGGACCATCAGTATGTCCATCACGCGCGCCTTGTCCCGGACAGACTGGGAGCTGACTCTGGTGAACCGGGGAAATCATGTGGATGACGTCCCCTCCGACATTCGCCAGATCACCTGTGATATCGGTAATGAAGACGAATTACTCTCTCTGATTCGCGACGAAAGTTTCGATGTCGTAGCGGACTTTATTGCTTTTGTGCCCGAACAGGTCCATCGCGATGTGCGACTTTTCGAGGGGCGATGCGGTCAGTATATTTTCATCAGCTCCGCGTCGATCTACCAGAAGCCGCTTTCACATTACGCCATCACCGAGAGTACACCGGTCAGTAACCCCTATTGGAAATACTCGCAGGCTAAGATCGCCTGTGAGGAATATCTGAACACGCAATACCGCCAGAACGGTTTCCCGATCACGATCGTCCGGCCCAGTCATACGTATGCGGACGGATCGATCCCTCTTTCGTTTCACAGCCCGAAGGGGCCCTGGACCGAGATTGAGCGAATGAGAAACGGGAAAGCCGTGATCCTCCACGGAGACGGAAGCTCACTTTGGACCGTAACGCACAGCGTTGATTTCGCCAAGGGCTTTATCGGATTGATGGGGAATACGCACGCGATCGGCGAGACGGTGCATATCACCTCCGACGAGTCGCTCACGTGGAATCAGATCTATAAGAGTATCGGTAACGCGCTCGGTGTCGAGCCCAAGATCGCGCATATTTCGACGGATATGCTCGTTCGTCTGGATTCGTCTCTCGACGGACCGCTCAACGGAGATAAGGCGCACAGCGTCGTTTTCGACAATTCAAAAATCAAGCGTCTGGTGCCCGGCTTCACGGCAACGATCCGCTTCGACGAAGGGATCCGGCAGTCCGTCGGCGAATTAATGATGAGACCGGAGCTTCAGGTTCCGGACCCGGACTGGGACGCCTGGATCGACAAGGTGCTGATGTTGAATTTTCGGACGCCGGTCTGATCCGCCCCTTGAACGGGCGCCTTGATCGGACTATGAGGCTCGGTTCGCGGACTCCTCTTGAATATATTGCTCTTCCACATATTTGATCGCGGGCGTCAGGCCGGGGAATACCCGGTCTTTTCCGATCCTGTCGAGAATGCCGGACCGCTCGAGAAGCTCTGCGGGCTGTTTGGGTACACCTGTCAGGATGACGTCGATCGACTGCTTCTCGCAACGCTTGATCAATCCTCGAAAAGCTTGAAGAGCGGTCGCGTCCATCGCGACGACGTGCTTCATCTTGATGATCAGTACCCGCGTCTTTTCGCCGACCCGGCTCGAGGCTTCCAGAAATTTGTCTGCGGCCCCAAAGAAAAAGGGGCCGTTGATCTCGTAGATCAGGATGTGGCGATACTGCTTGCCTTCCGGCAAACGCCCCTCCTCCTCTTCCGCAGTCGACGCTTTCTTTCCGGAAAGCTCTTCCTCACCGGCATCCATATTCCGGACCCGAACCTCCGAGACATCGCCCATTCTCTTCATGAACAGAATGGCGGCGAGAACGATACCGGCCTGGATCGCAATGACCAGGTCGAAAAAGACAGTAAGCGTGAACGTGGTCAAGAGGATCAGGATATCGCTCTTGGGTGCTTTCATCAGCTCCGCGAACGACCTCCATTCGCTCATGTTATACGCGACGATCAGGAGGACGGCCGCGAGCGCGGTAAGCGGGATCAGCTTGGCCAAAGGCATGAGAAACAGTAGTACAAGAAGAAGGACCACTGCGTGCACCATACCGGCTACGGGCGTACGCCCGCCGTTCTTGATGTTGGCGACCGTTCTGGCGATCGCGCCGGTCGCGGGGATTCCTCCGAAGAGCGAGGAAGCAGCATTCGCGATGCCCTGCGCAATCAGTTCGGTGTTCGAGCGGTGTTTACTGCCGATCATTCCGTCCGAAGCGACAGCGCTCAAGAGAGACTCGACGGCGCCGAGAAAAGCAATCGTAAAGGCCGGCCCGATCAGGGCCGAAATCTTTTCGATCGAAAAGGACGACGGAATCGTAAAGGGCGGCAGAGACGACGAGATGTTCTCGTATACACTGCCGATGGTCGGAACATCCAATTTGAATACGGCGACGATCGCCGATGCGATCACCAGAGCGAGCAAGGCACCCGGGATCTTCTTGTTGATCTTCGGCCAGACGATCATGATCAGAAGCGCGAGTGCGCCGACGCCCAGGACCTCGAATCGGACGGTTGAAATGTTCTCGATATACACCTTCCACTTCTCGATAAATTCGGGCGGCAGGGCTCCGGCGTCCATTCCCGTGAAATCCTTGATTTGTGATGTGAAGATACTGACGGCGATACCGCCGGTGAAGCCGGTAACGATCGGGTAAGGAATATACTTAATGACCGAACCGAGCTTTGCGACTCCGAAAAGGATCAACATGATACCCGCCATCAGGGTCGCGATCATCAGTCCGTCGACTCCGTGCTCGGCGACGATTCCGTACACGATGACCATGAACGCCGCCGTCGGTCCGCCGATTTGGACGCGGCTCCCGCCCAGAAGAGAGGTCAGGAACCCGGCGATCACAGCGGTGTAGATGCCTTTCTCGGGCGAAACCCCGGAAGCGATCGCCAGTGCGATTGAGAGCGGCAGGGCGATGATCGCGACGATGATGCCCGCGACCACGTCTTTCACAAACTGCTCGCGCGTATAACCCTTCATAGTGGATAAAATCTTGGGATTGAATATCTGTTGCATACGCCCCGACGATCCCCCCGAATATAATATCAAGCATTCATTAAGAACAAAATATAGGCTTGTCGCATACCGGTGTCAACGACTTCGCGGCACAATAAAAGCCCGGAAAATCCGGGCCTTTATGGACAAATTACCGATTCCGGGTCATTTCATCTCCGGGTCATTTCATCTCCTAGCATTTCATCTCCTGGCATTTCATCTCCGTCATTTCATTTTCTTGGTCGTTTTGAACTGAACCGCAATGCCGATCGCGCAGAGGACCAACATCAGAAGTGTCGAGAGGACAAGGTTCTCGCCTCCGACCGTAAAATTCGCGATCACGGTCTCGGCCCGTAAGTCCATCTGCTCAAAGCTTTCCAGAAGGGAACAAAGTCCCTGTGCGGTCAAAAACGCACCCATCACCGAGGTCACCACGATAATCGCGGGCTTCTGCATGATAACCACGATGATCCCGACGATCGCGCCGGCAATCAGCGCCGTTAAGAGAACCGCGAGCAGTTTTTCCGTCTGGGTTTCTCCGGGAAGCATCTTCAGAGCTTTAGCGATCAGGTCTCCGACCGTGCCTTTATCCGAAACCTTGAAGTCAGTGATCATATCCGCGCTTCCGGAGATCGCCGTCTTCCCGAGGATCGTCTTGATGAAGGCGGCCACGCCGATTCCCCCGAAGCCGAGCAAAAACGTCTTGATAACGATAAACGCGGTAAACAGCGCAGTGATATAGAACAGAGCCGCCTTATAAATCGAGTACGACAGAAACGCCAGGAGAATGCCGCCGAGCCCCATAAAAGCCAGGAGCCATAAGCCGTTCCCCGCGTCGGGCAAGTGCTCCGCGACAAAGGGATAAATAAAATAACCGATCGCCGCGCCGATCGCAAATCCGCCGAGCGCCATCGCGACCCGAAAGAATCGATATCCCATGAAGCACAGGATGATTCCGAGACCCAGTGATATCAAAAGAGTAAATGTCAGCATTCGCTTCGTCCTCCCTCTCGGTTCAATTCCAACCTGTGTCCATTATATCATCCGGCAAGAAAGGTGATCACATAAACCCATATATCAACCGGCAAGAAAGGTGATCACATAGTAGCCTGTGTTGTCCTCGGATACGGTGATGTTCGAGGCACCGACCGGCAACATAAAATCCGGTCCTGCCTGCCGTGTGATCACCCAACCCTCAAATTCATAGAACAAGCCCACCCCGAGCCGCTCCAGATATTCTTCCAGCGTCAATCGGTTGAGTGTGATGTATCGGGCGTGCGGTTGTCCGACATAGCGGATGTGCCACGGTTCAAACGGAAACCCCGTGATTTTTTCCTTCCCCATCGGGTAACGGATGATGAAACCGTACTCATGGCAATGCGCGTTCACGAAGCGGCCGGCTTTGGAATCCGCAAACCCCGCGCCAGCGTATTGATACACATAAACGTCCAAAGCGAGCCCGCTGTGATGCTCGCTCGTCCCGGGCTCCGCCGCGATGCCCGGATCCTCCTCATAAAGCGCCCTCTGCTCATCAAAGGTACGGTACGACGACATCACATAAAGCTTATCGTCGGTTTCCTCGGTCACCGCCGCGCTCAGCCTCGCGTAATCGAAAAGCATCGCCTCGTTCATCAGCACATCGGTTTCCTTATAGAAGCCGACCGAAAAGCCTCGCTCCTCCGAAACAGGGTGCTCCGTGTTGATCAGAAGAAGAGCTTCATTGAATACAATGTCTCCCGGCTCCTCCGCCGTAAAAACGCGAAGCTCCTCCGGAACGTACTCGACGACCGTCCATTCGGCGCCGGGTCCCCAGAAACCGAGAAAAGCCGAAATCCTGTCCGCGTTCCCCAACACGAGCAGGAGTAATCCGATTAGAATAAGAACCGCGACGGCAACGGCGACGCCTTTACTTTTTTTCATGAAACAAGGGTACCACTTGATTTGCGGAACGGCAACGCCTGATTCATCCGAACCTTTCGCGCTTCGGGAAATTGCGATAGAATAACAACATAACGTCCCGGGAGGTACCCACACCATGAGAATTGACAATGACCTCTGGATCGCGGGAGAAAAAACCCGCTGTGTCCTGCATCCGACCATGGCGAACCGCCACGGCCTGATCGCCGGCGCGACCGGCACGGGAAAATCCGTCACGCTGAAGGTCATCGCCGAGTCGTTCTCCGACTTGGGCGTCCCGGTTTTTCTGGCCGATATCAAGGGGGATATGTCGGGTCTGTGCCTTCCCGGAGTCGAAAATGACAAACTCAAAGAACGGATCGCCCGGTTCGGGATCACGGACTGGAGTTATAAGGCATACCCGACCGAATTTTTCGATGTATTCGGCGCAAACGGCCATCCCTTGCGCGTGACAGTCTCCGAGATGGGACCCCTTCTGCTCGGTCGGATGCTCGATTTGTCCGATGTTCAACGCGCGGTCCTTTCGATGGTTTTCCGCATCGCGGACGAGCAGGGTCTTCTTCTGCTGGATCTCAAGGACCTGCGTCTGATGTTGCAGTATGTCGGCGATCACGCCGACGAATTTATTCTCTCGCACGGCACGGTCAGCAAAGTCACCATCGGCGCAATCCAGAGGAGTATCGCACTCCTGGAAGATCAGGGCGCCGCGCATTTTTTCGGCGAACCGAGCTTCGATATCTCAGACTGGATGAAGACCGACGCGAACGGTAAGGGTATGGTCAATATCCTTCACGCGGTCGATCTTTACTCGAGGCCGCTTCTCTATTCGACCTTCGTGCTCTGGCTCCTGTCGGAGCTTTTCGAGGTGCTTCCGGAGGTCGGAGATCTTGAGAAACCGAAGATGATCTTCTTTTTCGATGAAGCGCATCTGCTTTTTAATGATGCGCCGAAGTACCTGATTGAGAAGGTTGAGCAAGTCATCCGCTTGATTCGTTCCAAGGGCGTCGGTGTCTACTTCGTGACTCAGAGCCCCGCGGATATCCCGCAGGTTGTCCTGTCTCAACTCGGGAACCGTGTCCAGCACGCATTACGCGCGTACACGCCGGCCGAACAGAAAAATATCCGAGCGGCCGCGCAGTCTTTTCGCGTCAATGAGAACTTTGATACCGAGACCGTTTTGACGGAATTGGGAACCGGAGAGGCGCTCGTCAGTTTCCTTGACGCCAAGGGTGTTCCCTCGGTCGTCGAACGTGCGCTCGTCCTTCCTCCGCAGAGTCTGATCGGGCCCGCCGGAGAAGAAAAAATCGCTTCCGTCGTAAAGTCCTCCCTTCTTTACAGTAAATATCTGGAGGAGCTGGACCGGATCT
>JAAYIQ010000051.1 GCA_012523365.1 Clostridiaceae bacterium | reverse complement strand
TTTCCCGTGCCGGTTCAGGATGCGGATACCCAGGGGCGTCTTTTCGCGGATCGCGTAAAGGATTGCGCGGAAATGGCGGATATACGTCTCGTCGGAATAGTCGTCACCGTCCTCATATCGATCGAAAACCACATAGTCCTCCGGGGTAAACAGCGGATCAACATCGTCGAGCCCGGTCAATTCCACTCCGAAGAGCGCTACGCGCGGATCCAAAGAGATCGCCTTCAGCCATCGCTTCTGGATCGTCGTGAGCGGCATCGTCGGGACATGGCGGATCGGAGTCTTCAGATCCTTCCCGAGCAATTGCCACCTCGCAGCCTTGAGCGCCGGTACAATCGTCAATTCACTTTCTGAAAATGCGTACTCGCCCGCGATCTCCCGAAGCTCCTTCTCCGACAGGTGTCCGGACACGGCCGACGCTAATATCTTCGCGACCGTCTGATAATAGGCACCGTACATCTCGCTGAAAATCATGTCGAGTCTCCTTCGCCCGCCGCCGGCTCCGTCTCTACGTCATACATCCTCGCCATTGCGCGAAAATCCGAGCGAAATTGCTCTTCCTGATCGCGATCCGAGAATTCAAGGTTCACGATCCTGCAAAAATACGACCGAATCCACGGATTCAGCTCGATCGGATCATAGACATCCGCCGTGAATCGGTAGGTCTGTTCATCAAGCCGCTCGACCGTTCCGCATCGCTTCTCGCGTTCCAGGCGTTGAATAATATACTCTTCCCCGTCATCGATATGAACATCGAAAAGGATCCTCTGTGTGCGCGATTCGTTCTTGCGCGTCATCACGCCCCACATGTGTTGACCCATGCGGTCGAGCTTCTCACGAAGTTCGTCAAATCGGTCATTCGGTTCGCCGATCTCGACGCTTCGTAAGTAATCCGTTCGGAACACCCGGATTTTCTCTATCCTCAAGCTAAAAGCGAGAACATACTGTCGTCCGTTCTGAGCGCTGATAAAAATGCGTAAAGGGACGACGCGATCGCGGGTCAGTTGTCCTCTTCGACTTTGATTTTCGAGCGTGACCTCGCGCTTTTCGCGCATCGCGAGAAAAAGGTCGCACAACACTTCGCTGTCGAGCGCGTGAGTGATGTAATGGTGCTTATAGGCAAACGCTTCCGGTGCCCCCCGCCCTTTATCGAGAAGAAAAGACCCGATCACCCCGCAAGGCGCGACCTCCGAGAAAAAATCGAGTAAGTCCGTGTACTCCGAAAAATCGGTATCCTCGACCCTTCGATAACGGACCTGCCGGCCCTCTCTTTCCGAGCGAAAAAGACCCGCTTCGGTGTACTCCTTGAGTTTCTTCCGCAGGGTCGACTCGTCGACGGATATCGGCTCTTCGAAAAACGACAAATACCGGTTATTCATCTCGTCCATGATCTCCGAAACGGTCATCGCGACGTCCGGAGAGTAGAGGATGTCAAACAGGATGAAGTGAAGAGTAATGTCGCCATCGGTAAAACTGCTGGTTTTCCATGCCTTGAAAAGCGGGTTGTGCGGGCACGCACGGCTGTCGATCGACAGGAAACAGTTCTTCCCGTCCGGCGTCTGACGGAAGCTCATATAATCGCCGAGCCAACTCTCGATCCGCCGCTTCTCGTCATCGTACGAGCGCACGCTTTTCTGTGAGAACTCCTCCCGGCTCTTGAAGCCGTACACATAAAACTCCCTCATGTATTCGCGGATTCGTTCAAAATTCTTGATGCGCTCATTGTAGGCCATGGTTTACATCCTTATCGCTCATTTATTCCCGGTTTGAAGGTTGACGTTTCACGATTCTCGTTAGTCTTTCCGTTTATAGATCGATCACACAGTTTCCCTCTCACCCAATCAACCAGTTCGAGACATCTACGATTTGAATCCCTTCGTATTGGTACGATTCATGCCTCGTTCTTGCAATGATCATCTTAGGGTAAGCATCTTTGATTTGCAGGAGCGGGTCCACTTCCCGAGCAAAGGTTTTGGGATCGCTGATGCTGTCCGAAACTTGTATGTAAAGCTTCTCATTCCGACGGATGGCAACAAAATCGATTTCTCTTCTATGCAATATCCCGGCGTATAATTCATATCCTCGGCGCAACAAGTCGATCGCGACGATATTTTCGATCATTCGTCCGTAATCGAGATTCTTGGTGCCCAGTTTCGCATATCGAAAAGCATGGTCGCTCAGATAATATTTGTGATTTGAAGATAAGTATTTCTTTCCCCTGATGTCATATCTCCTCACTTTGTAAAATGCAAAGGCGTTACACAGATATGCCATATATTTACTGACTGTCTTATGGTTCACCGCGTCCCGGTTGCCGGTCAGCGAATCCGCTATACTTCTTGCGGAAGATAGATTCGAAATGTTATCCAACAAAAAATCTGTGACCCGGTCCATCAACGCAACATTTCTAATTTTGTACTTCTGTCGAATATCGCGGATGATCAAAGTATCAAATACATCTGCGATGTACTGATACTTCTCGTCTGTCGAGGTATAAGCGTAGGATCCCGCCATGCCCCCCTCAATCAAAAAACGCTCATATGCTTCATACGGATCACTAAGCGAATAGTAGTCCATGAATTCCGGTAACGAAAACGGAAATACCTCGATTTCGAAGGTTCTGCCCGTAAAAAGTGTCGCCAAATCGCTGCCCAATAAAAAAGCGTTGGATCCGGTGATATAAATGTCATATTTTCCGGAGGAATGAAGACTATTGATCGTAAGCTCAAATTTCGGGCACAACTGCACTTCATCAACGAAAAGATAATTCGACTTGCCCCGCTCATATCTATCCTCAATATAATCATTCAGTTGGTGATAATCCAGAAGACTCTCAAAAAAAAGGTTCGTTAAATCGATATATGTAACATTGGCCGTTTGATCGGTGCTTCGAATAAACTCAACAAATGCTTCGACCAGACGAGACTTTCCGCTTCGTCTGACGCCGGTGATCACCTTAATGTCCGGTGTTCCCCGAACCCTCTTCAACTTATCAAGATAAAACTTTCGCTCGATCCATTTCATTGTCTTGTCCTCTGCCCCTATTGTAACATCCTATTTCCCAAAATCAACATTATTGCAATATTGGGAAATAGATTCTTCTCGTCCGGTTACTGTACATTCGGTTCCGGCATGGAAAGAGCGTACTGATCATCCCACAGCTGAACTTCGATGTAACGGCACTTTTCGACGATCTCACTCATGAAGTCCTCGAGCGTTCCCTCGTATTCGCGAAGTATCCGAAGAAGCATTTCCTTTGTCCGGACGGTGACCGCGCTGTTTTTTTCGAGGACCCGCATACTGTCTCCGTACGTAAAGCTAATCGACTCGGACGGGATTTCTTTGATCGCGATCCTTGCGATCGGACCGTGATCAAACCATTGGTCCAGGTATTCGCTTCCCTGGAAAACAAAGGACAGCGGATGTTCGGTCTTCGGGTCGCCGCCGAGTTCGATAAAGGAGTCTCGGAGAGCACGGTCGGCCGCGAGTCGACGCGGATAATAGTTTTCGAAATCGGCAAATCGGCCAAATGCGGTCGTGTTTTTGTTGTCGGCCGCCAATTGGCATGCCAGTGCGAATGCTTCTTCTTTGGGAAGGCGCATAATATTTTTCAGCGGCACACAATTCGCGTGACGGTAGTTGACGATAAAAAGAGCATCTGTATTGATCATTCGATTACCTTTCCGA
>JAAYIQ010000050.1 GCA_012523365.1 Clostridiaceae bacterium | reverse complement strand
GGAGGAGAGTCAAGTCGAATTCCGGATCAAATCGGGGATCAGATTATAACCGCCAAAAAAATGAGCCCGGAAAAACTCATCCCTCCGGACGTTTTCGGTAAATCCAAAAGGAGATATCTGACATTGATCAACTCTATGGAGAAACGTTTTATCACGGGAGAAGATCATCATAAACGAATAAGAAATTCAAGAACTCACATAACTTATGAGGATATCACGGCTTTCTGAAACCGTCACTTCTTCGATCTATTTGACGACACCTCCGTGGAAGAAGCACTCGTATACCCGCAGATCCCCGAAAAAGATCTCCTCATAACCCTGAAACCACTCGACTCCGCCGCTCACACAACAGCGATATCTGTAATCGCCCTCGGAGAAGAATTCCGGTCCGCGGAAGGGCATGTGCCCGGGAACGGCGCTCAGCGCTGCCTTCAGAAAATCGCAGCTGAATTGCCCGTCCAATACCCGGCCCGAGTAGTTCATCGCGAAAATCGGATAGTCGCGGAACCAGACCGCCTCCTCGCCGGAAAAACGCTCGCCACCGAGATACGTGTCAATATATAAGTAATCTCCTTCCGCATAGCGAAGGTCATGCGAAGAGGGTCGCGAACTCTCGCATTCCGGTCCTTTTCCAGCATAGGTAGCATGCTTCGCCTTCAAGAGAAAATCTGCTAAATCCGGCCGGTCCGGGTCGGTCGATCGCGGTTGGACGCGACACGGGTCATCCTTGACCAGATAATCGACGGTAACAAGAAAAAGTTCGCTTAAGGCAATGAGATTCGCAATGTCCGGATATCCCGTGCCGGACTCCCACTTGGTGACGGTTTGGCGGGCAAGGGATAATTCGGCGGCCAGATCCTCTTGAGTCCACCCCTTGCTCTTTCTGAGCAGTTGAAGTTTCTCGGAAAACAGCATTGGTCCGCGCCCCCTTTCTTTTAAGATCACTATACCGAATATTCAGGTGTGCAGACAAGCAAAGCGATCGGACAATTCGGCAACCGAAGGCAGCATTTCCGATCGAGAGTATTCACGAGGCGCTCGAATTCGATGAAATACGATCGAAAAGCAATATGAAGGTCACATTTATATGCATTTTCCGCCGCGGCGAATCAGCATCGGCTCACCACCGGAAAATTGATCCGTTTTTGGAGCGGGACGAAACGAAATTGCGCTATAATATGCTCATGTGCGGCGTGTCGGAATCGCGCCACAGGAGGGTTTGCGATGGAGATTCGAGAAGCCGATTTAATGACTTGACCGTTGCTTCCATATATGCAAAATTACGGATTAATAAATGCGTGGAGGATAGTATGAAAAGAAAAGAGAAGATAGCAGGTTACTTCAATTTCGGATTTTTATGAAATGCCTATCAAACTGGACGGCCTGAACGTCTTTGTATCTTCGGCGGCAACCCTACTTATGGTTCTTTTTATCCGTCCGGGGAAACCTACTTCACGCGAAAGCAATACGGAATCGATCGAAACCATGTCGCCGGGGAACTGACATATAGCGAGGAGATAAAAATGAGCTACGAGTTTTCATATTATGATCCCAAGGATTTTGATGAGATCGAGAGCATGATCCTTCGATCATACAGCTGGGAACACCCGGTTTTCGGGCTGAACCGATTTGAATTCTGCTTGGGCCTGCATCCCCGGTTCACGGGTGTCCCGCGGGCATTGGAGCGGGCCGCCGGTGTTTTTCGACGGAACGGGAAAATCGTCGGCTGTGCGATCAATGAGGTCAGTGCGGAAGGCGACGCCTTCTTCCTTTTTGACAGTAAAGACGACGCTCAGAACGAAGAGTTGATCGAGCATATGATTTTCTTTGCGCAGACCGGTATGTCGCAGGTCGAAGAAAACGGCACGACGCGTTTTGTAAAACTGCGGGTCCCGGAGTGGAATACGGTGCTCTTGCGAAAAGCGGAAGCGCACGGCTTTATCAAAGAGGATTGGAGCGAATCGACTCCTCTCAAAATGATCGATATGACGGACCTTGACAGTGCTCTTCCGCCCGGCTACCGGTACGCGGACGGCAATGAGACGCCGGACTTTTTTCTTTCCAACACGCATATGGCTTCGTTCAACTACAGCTTGGACCGCCGCAAGGATTCCGAGGGCGCTTTTCATGATTTGCGCAAAATGAAATCATATAACCCCGACTTTGATCTTTGCATCCTGGATCCTTGGGGCCGGCCGGTCGCGATGGCCATCCTGTGGTATCGGGAAGGCATGCCCTACTGTGAGCTGGAGCCTTTGGG
>JAAYIQ010000049.1 GCA_012523365.1 Clostridiaceae bacterium | reverse complement strand
TCCGGTCACGGTCGCCTCCGGATTCATTTTCGGACTGCGCGCCGTGCTCGTCGTTCTGACCTCCGTTTGCTCGTGCGTGCTTTTCGAGTATCTCGCGCGCAAGGTGATGAAGCGTGAGAATACGGTCACTGACCTCTCAGCCGTTGTTACCGGTATATTGCTCGGTCTCAGCCTTCCGCCGACGATCCCTTTTTACATGGTCGTGATCGGTGCTCTGTTCGCGATCGTGGTCGTGAAGCAGATGTTCGGAGGCATCGGCAATAACTTCGTCAACCCGGCTTTGTCGGCGCGTATTTTCCTGGTGATTTCCTTTCCGTCCCAGATGACGACTTGGACGGTACGGGAAGGAGCGTTTTCTTTCCTCGACTCCGTTCTTGGGAAAGACTTGGTCTCATCGGCTACGCCTCTTCTCCTGATGAGAAATTCATTGTCCGATGCGGCCTCGTCGGCAACATCGTCGGCGACAATCCTGTCGGAGAGCACGGGTCTTCCGTCTCTGCTCTCTCTATTTCTCGGGGACAAAGCCGGATGTATCGGCGAGACATGCATCGTCGCTTTACTGCTCGGAGCGATTTACCTTTTTATTCGCAAGGTGATCGTGCCTTGGATCCCTCTGGCCTACCTCGGGTCATTTACGCTCCTGGTCCTGCTTTTCGGGCATACGCCGCTTTTCGAGGCGGTACGTAATAATCCCCTGTCTTTGGATGTCTGGAAGGAAGCGATGTATGAACCCGCCTTTATGCTCCTCACCGGAGGGCTTGTGATCGGCGCATTCTTTATGGCGACCGATTATGTGACATCCCCGGTCACTACGTCCGGCCGGGTGATTTTCGGGGTCGGCTGCGGGGTGTTGACCTTTCTGATTCGCTACTACGGAAATATGGCCGAGGGTGTCTCTTTCGCGATCATTCTGATGAATATTCTGACGCCGCATATCGATCGCCTCACGATGATCAAACCGTTCGGGCAAAGGAGGGCGAAGAAAAATGCGATGGCTTAAGAACATCCTTTCAAAAATAAAAGCTGCGTTGATCGCGTTCCCTCATCTTCTGATCGCATTCTTTAAGCAGTTTTTTAAAGAATCTCTGTCGGCGATCAAGCTGGCCGCGATTTGTCTGGTCTGCGCCCTGCTTCTTGCCGGGACCTACGCTTTGACGCGCGGCCCGATCGCGAAGCAGGAAGAGAAGGCCGCTTTTGAGCGCATGGCCGCCATTTTCGCGGAAGCGGATACGTTCGAACCCGTAACAATGGACGACAACCTTCGCAATGAGTTAATGAAAACCGGATGCGACGAAGTGCATGAAGCGTACGACGCAACCGGCAACGTCATCGGCTACGTTTTTGTGACCCGGAATTTCGGATATGCCGGAGATATCATTGTTACTTCCGGCTTTGATTTGGACGGAGCCGTCATTCAGGTGATCGCAACCGCGCCCGACGAGACGCCCAAGCTCGGTAAGGAAGTGGAGAAGAAAGAATTTACCGACCAATACACGGGCGTCTCCGCCGGCGAACACGCCGGTGAAGGCTCGGATTGTGTCGATATGATATCCGGTGCGACCATTTCCTCTAAGGCGGTTTGCGTAGCCTTCAATGCGGCTGTCGACGCATTTCAAACTCTGTCGGAGAAAGGGGTGATCGGATCATGAGCGAAAAGATGTCCGATAAGACCTATCGATCGCCGGATCAACGGCTCGAAGAGAAGAAAAAGTCCGAGTCTCCGATGCGTATTGTTCTCAACGGCCTTCTGTATGAGAATCCCGCATTCCGACTGATCCTCGGCATGTGCCCGCTGTTGGCAGTTACGATTTCCGCCAAATCCTCGTTGTTTATGGGCTTTGCGGTTATTTTTGTGTTGACCGGTTCAGAGTTCATCGTATCTCTTCTGCGCCACATTATTCCGGACAAAGTGCGGATCCCCGCATTTATCACCATCATCGCGGGATTTGTCACGATCGTCCAGCTGATGATCTCCGCCTATTTACCGGCGCTGAATGATTCTCTGGGAATCTATATTCCTTTAATCGTCGTGAACTGTGTCGTGTTGGCGCGCGCGGAGACCTTCGCGAGTAAGAAGAGCCCTTTGTATTCCGTTCTGGACGGCTTGAGCATGGGCGGCGGCTTTACGCTGGCGCTTTTCATGATGGGAAGCATCCGTGAGATTCTCGGAGCCGGAACGTTTTTCGACTTGAATCTGCCGCTTTTCGGAAGCGTCATTGAACCGATCATGTTCTTTGCTTTACCCCCGGGCGGATTCTTTGTTTTCGGAATTTGTATTGTGATCATGCATTTCGTCGTGACCCGAATCAAGGGAAGTACCTCCGGGAAACGCAACGGATCGCATCCGGAATCGGAACCAAGCGAACCCGGATGCTCGTCATGCGGCGCATGTTCGATATGCAGCGAAAGTGAGGTGAAGTGACCATGGCCGGTTTTTTGAATTCAATTGATTTCCGGGGACTCATGATCATCCTGTTCTCCGCCATATTGGTCGATAACTTCGTCCTTTCGAAATTTCTGGGGATATGCCCGTTCCTCGGCGTCTCCAAGAACCTGAAAACCGCGATGGGGATGAGCACCGCCGTCATTGTGATTATGTTGTTGGCTTCCGCGATCACCTGGCCGATCCAACACTATTTGCTGAATCGATTGGGAATCGGTTTCCTGCAAACACTGGTCTTTATCCTGGTTATCGCTTCCCTGGTGCAAATCGTGGAGACGATCATGAAGAAATCCATGCCGCCGCTTTACAAAGCCTTGGGCATCTACCTTCCCCTGATAACGACCAACTGTGCGGTGCTGGGTGTAACGATCCTCAACATCACGCGGGAATTTACTTTTTTGAATGCGATGACCAATTCGCTCGGAGCCGGCCTCGGCTTTGCTCTCGCGCTGTTCCTTTTTTCCGGCATTCGGATGCGTATCGAGAAGTCCGATGTACCCAAGACTTTGCGCGGCCTTCCGATCACATTGGTCTCCGCCTCGTTGGTGGCGGTTTCATTCTTCGCATTTAAGGGACTGATCGAGAACATTTTCGCCTGATCGATTCAAATACGAGGAGATAGTATATGTTCGTCTTACCTTATCGGCTTTCTGTGGCACAAGACATTCTCATACCGGGGCTGATCATCTTCGGAGCCGCTCTGCTCCTCGGTATCTTGATCGTCATCATTTCCATCCTCTTTAAAGTCCCCCGTAACGCCAAAAAGGAAGCTCTGATGGATGCTTTACCCGGCGCGAACTGCGGAGGATGCGGATTTGCCGGCTGTGAAGGCTACGCGGATTATCTGCTTCTGCCCGGCGCAAACACCGGTCTTTGTTCGGTCGGGGGTGCAGAATGCGCGCGAGAGATTGCTTCGATCCTCGGTACCGAAGCGGTGGAGCCCGAGAAACGGATCGTTGTTCTTCATTGTCAGGGCACACACGACCATACGACGCCGAGATATGAGTATCTTGGAACCCGGTCCTGCCACTCCGCCCACAATATTCTGGGCGGACCGGGATCCTGCACCTACGGCTGTCTCGGATTCGGCGATTGTGTCGCGGTCTGCGCTTTTGACGCCCTTTGCATCAAGGATGGTATCGTTCACGTCAACCGGGAGAAATGCACTGCCTGCGGTCAGTGCGTCAAAGCCTGCCCGAAGAAACTTCTCCGCCTCTTACCGGTGACCGCGACGGTCGAAGTGCGTTGCAGTAACGAGTGGCCGGGTGCACGAACGCGCAAAGTCTGCAACATCGGATGCATCGGTTGTAAGCGCTGTGTCAAAGAGTGTCCCGTCGAAGCGATTTCCATGAACGGCTCTCTTGCGGTGATCGATCAGTCTGTTTGTATTCACTGCGACGCGTGTGTGTCGGTGTGTCCGACCCATGCGATTGCGAGATTGGAGTAGCCTTCCCGGTGTCGCTTACTGCGGTTTGAGGTTCTTTTCGCACCGCAATCGTTCGATCTCTGAATACGGTTTGCGATCTGTCGCGATTTATCATTTTATCCTTGCGCACCGAGATCAAATATGGTATTATTCTCTCTGCGCGTTATCCGGAAATGAGGAGGTATGACCATGGCAAAGTGCGAGATCTGTCAGAAGAATATGTTTTTCGGCAGAAAGATCAGAATCACCCGTTCACAGATTTCCCGCCGTGCACTGACACAGCAGAAGTCCAATGTAAGAACTGTTCGGGTTATGGTTGACGGCACACCCAAGACAATGCACGTATGCACTCGTTGTCTTCGTTCCGGTGCGGTTGTTAGAGCCTGATTCTTCTTTTCTTAGTACGTGAAAGGCGGCTTTAATCGGCCGCCTTTTTGTTTTGTCCGATTCCGTGCCGTTATTCGGCCGCTCCGGCTACTCGAAAATCCTTCGTACGGCGATGATCCTTTCCTGAAGTTCAATATTCTCCGAAAACGAAACCAGACGAATCGTGGTCTTACTTTTGGAAACCATAAGTAAAGTGCCGGTTTCGGTGCATATCGCCATCTCATACGGTATATTCGACCCGCTTTCCAACGGATGTCTCAAGAAAACCAAATCTCCGGGAAGTATGCTTTCAACGATCAAATTTCCGGTGATCTCGTCGTAACGGATGTCCGCTCTCTCGCCGGCTTTCATCTGTCCGTCCATCGTCCGGGGCAGAGTGACTCCGTTCACGGATGCCGAAACATATGCCAGTCCCGGGACGGAGAGTCCGTTTTTGGTCATCCCGCCGGACAGGCGAGTCATATTCACAAAGCTCAGGACGGAGCTGACAAAATATCGAACGCCGACCTTTTCAACCGGAGCATAAAGATCCAGCTCAATGACTCCGCTGCTGCTGACCCATCCGTCCTTCCCGTCGGGAAGCGCGACATGGTACACGCCGTCCCGCTTCTGATCCGAGTAAAGTACCGTATTCATCATCACTTCAACTTCCAGTGTCCCATTGCTCGCGTGTGACATGACGTTCTTGGAAACGTCCGAAACGATTAATTTGAATTGATGGAGGTCGGGCTCGATCGAGTCCATTTGGTCGGAAAGATCCTTTTCGAGAACATATGCCTCGATTCCGTCGGCGGTTCTGATCTTGACATATCCGTTTAACGGCGTCGCGGAAATTAGTTTTACCGGTTCGTTAAACAATGCCTGCGCGATTCGATCACTGCGGACGTCCGGCTCCTCCATGAGATTGGTTGCGTATCGGATGACCATCCGATCCGCGGAAGAAGAATAAATCCGCTCATTTTGCGGGGAAATAAGCATGGCGATTTCCGGTGTCTCAATCAATTTCGGAAGCCAATTCGGCAAGACCCAGAACAACAGAATCACGAGGCCGACGAATATCATAGCCGGCAAAAGCATGCGCGAAATGCCGCGTTTGGGCGCTCTCGCTACGCTTGCATCTTCATCCTCGAGCGACCAGACCTCCCGAACATCCTGAGGTGCGCCGAACTTACCTTCAATCGGCGCAATGGGCTCCGTTCCGGGCATCTCGTCCGGATTCGGGGTTCTGATTTTCGGCGGTCTGACTGCCCTTCCGATCGAACGGAAAAACTTACGGATATGCCTCATCCATTCACTCCCCGTTCGCCCCGCGAGAATTCCATCACGCACATCGCAACCGCCAGATCCCCGTCATGGGAGATACTTACGGACACATCATCACCTCCGAGCCGCTCGAAAACCGCTTGCGCGGCACCATGCAGAAGCACTGTCGGCCGTCCCGTTACATCGACAGAAATTTCAATATCAGTAAAACAGATGCCCTCTCTCCATATCCCGGTCCCCAAGGCCTTGGATACCGCTTCTTTCGCCGCAAATCGGGCGGCAAGCGATTCCATCGACAGTTCGCCGCGCCTTTTCACACACGCGTCCGACTCGGCACGAGTATAGATACGCTTCAGGAAAATTTCACCTTTTCTGTTGTATAAATCCCGGATTCTGGAAATCCGAATTGCGTCGATTCCGCAAGAAATAGGCATATTCCGTCACAAATCCCGCTCAGGGCCGGATTCTTCCTCCTCCGCTTTTTCTGTACTCATCCCTCGTTCTGATGTCCTCTCCCTCGAAATGAAAGATCCGGTAATCACCGATCAGTCGCGAATGAAGCCTGCTGTCATAGTGTCTGCCAAGCTCGGCGAGAGACAGGTTGGTGGTGATCAGCGTCGCGCGGTTGTTTTGTCTGCGCTCGCCCAAAATATGCAGAAGATCTGCCGTGTTATACGGCCCTTTCGCCTCGACGCCCAACTCGTCGATCACAAGAAAATCAACGCCGAGTATACGGTCCCGTAAAGAACTGATCACCGCATCCCGCTCCGTGTTGGGATTAAAGGAGCGCTTCAACGTCCGGTACTCATCCATGGTCTCGATCAGTTCCGAGGACCGGATGACCAGGACCGGCTCTGCATTGCCCAAAATCGCGCGTGCCGTACACACGGCCAGAAACGTCTTCCCGGTGCCCGGATTGCCCCAGAAAAGCAAATTCGGCCGATCACCCGGATCCATCGCGACATAAAGCCGGCAGAACTCAAAAATCGGCTTGATCTTATCCGGTACGGAATACAGGGCGTCTGTTGAATCCGAAAACGAGACGCCGGGGTACCGGTTCAACCCGGAATGCTCCCGGTACAGCGGAATGAGCAAGCGACGAAGACAACGACATTCCTTACCGTCAATAAAGCCCTCGTCGCCGCAAGCGGAACAGAACGAGGCCGGACGGTCGTAATCCTCCGGGATCGAGTTGCGCTCGATAATTTCATTTCTCTGTTCTTCAAGCCGATGGAGCTCGGCGGTTGCTTCCGTGTCGTCGCCGGACTGAAGCAAGGCCATCATCCGTTCGGCCGTTTGAATCCGAATTTGAATATCCGCCTCTCGAAGCTCGGGATATCTCTCGTGCAATGCCTTGATCCGATTCGCGCACGCTACCTCTGCGCTGATCTTGCGATCAGAAAGAATATTCATGATTTCGGCGGGAATCATCCCCATTTAATCCTCCTGATCCGAGGCCGAACCGGCCTTGTTGCGGGCATAACGGTCCATCAGTTCTCTCGGGTCGTCTTCGAAATGCCGCAGTTCATCCTCCGAATAAGAAACTCCGGAAAAGTTCTGCCCTCCGGATGAATTGCCCGGTTTGATATCCGACTTCGCCTCCCGATAGCGGGCGGCATTGATTTTGGCCTGATTCTCCTCGAAAAACTTCGCTTCGTCCAGAGTCTTCACCCCGGCTCCGAACCATGCGTAGAGATGTTCATTGGCCCGCTTCATTGACGGAACGGTGCTGTATTCACAAACCCGCTGAATCGCGAACTCGATCATCTCATAAGAATAGCCGAGCTTCTCGATCCAGATTCGAATATAGTCTTCATCAAACTCCGTCATTTTCTTTCTCAGGCGCTTCCCGATCCGACGAAGCACGGAGGAAATCTTCTCCTCCCGCTCGATATACTCTCCCAGCTCCTTTGCCGTCCGTATGCCCTTCGCGTGCCATTCCACCGCCTGCGACTTCATACGGGAAACTACGGTCAGTTGGTTGCTCTCGAAAAGCGATTGAAACAGCGCGTACACCACGTCCGGATCAAATCCGAACTCAAAAAGCAGCAGATCGATCTCCCGATACCACTTATAGGCCATGGATCCGTGAAAAAACGTCTTCTCGATCGACCGGGCGAGTTCTTCCCTCGCCTCGTTCAATGGCGATATGGGTTCATTTTCAGCCGTTTCGTCCCGTCCTCCCGAACGCAGAATATATCGATCAACCTCAATCGCCTTAATATCGGTAACCCGAATCTTCCCACGGTCGTCGCGATCAATCAGGCCGGACAGTGACAATTCCGCCAACGCGCCCTTGATATCTTCGGGTGTCATGGAAAGCCGGGAAGCGATCTCCTTCTCACCGACGACGAATCCCTTTCCGGCAACCATACGGATATAAATGTACGCCTGAACGGCCAAGCCCGTCAACGCGGGCATATACTCGGATATAAATAAATCCGGCACCGCAGTGTCCGAGAGAAGCAGTTTTTTCCGGTCATCGGATTTCACAGAAACATAACCTCCGCAAGCGTAAAATCAACCCTTATTATAGCATCAGCGACCGCCCTTTTCCAACGCGGAAGCGACAAAAAACAATACGGACCCGGGCGACCGCCCGGGTCCGTAGAACGTCCGTCAAATGCGGATGCGACCGGTCGGCCGCTTACTCCGCCTTCTTCTTATAAGATTCGTAGCGCTCCATCGCATCCTGCTTGTTCTTCTCAAACATGGCCTCGACTTTCTCGGCCGGATACTTCTTATAAAGAGAGTTATAGCGGACCTCGCTGTTCAGGAAGGCCATGAAATCGCCCGCGGGTTCCTTGGAATCCAGCGTGAACGGATTCTTGCCCTCGTCCTTCAGCATCGGATTAAACCGGTACAACTGCCAATATCCGCACTCAACCGCATCCTTCTCGTGCTTCTGAGTAGAGCCCATGCCGGTCTTGATGCCGTGGTTGATACACGGTGAATAGCAGATGATGATCGACGGCCCTTTATAAGCCTCTGCTTCGTTCATCGCCTTGATCAGCTGGTTCTGGTTCGCGCCCATCGCGACCTGCGCGACGTAAACATATCCGTAAGCCATCGCCATCATGCCGAGATCCTTCTTCTTGATCGGCTTACCGCCGGCAGCAAACTGCGCGATCGCGCCGGTCGGGGTTGACTTGGAGGCCTGACCGCCGGTATTGGAATACACCTCGGTATCGAGGACCAAGACATTCACATCCTCACCGGTCGCCAGGACATGGTCCAGTCCGCCGTATCCGATGTCATATGCCCAGCCGTCTCCGCCGATGATCCATGTGGAGCGCTTCATGAAGTAATCCTCGTATTCGAGAATACTGTCGACTTCCGCCTTGATCGCTGCGTCACTGCCCTTGTAGCCTTTCAGGGCGACGCTCAGAGCGGCGGACACCTCGCGTGTCGCGTCGTTATCGTCGAATTTCTCAAGCCATGTATTGCCGGCTTCCTTGACCCCGTCGTCGTCGATCTTCTCAAGCAACGACTTGAGTTGGTCGGCTACGCGGTTCCGGAGCTGCTTCGCGCCCAAGTGCATACCCAAACCGTGTTCCGCGTTATCCTCGAAAAGCGAGTTCGCCCAAGCCGGTCCGCACCCCTTCGAATTGGTCGTGTACGGCATCGACGGCGCCGATCCGCCCCAGATCGAGGAACATCCGGTCGCGTTGGAGATCTGCATGCGATCGCCGAACAACTGTGTCAACAGCTTCGCGTACGCGGTCTCGCCGCATCCCGCACAAGCTCCCGAGAATTCCAGAAGGGGCGTCTCAAACTGACTGCCCTTGATGGTCTTCTTGTTGGCCGGATTGTCCTTCACGGATACTGTCATCGCAAAGTCCCAGTTATCCGCTTCGTCCATGTGTTCCTTCAGGGGAGCCATGATCAGAGCTTTCTCCTTCGCGGGACAAGTCGCCACACAAGTGCCGCAGCCCGTACAATCCAGCGCGGAGACCTGCATGCGATACTGATAGTTCTCGTAACCCTTCATTCCGACCTTCGTAACGAACGGAGCCTTCCTGGCCTCTTCTTCGTCCAACAGGAACGGCCGGATCGCGGCGTGCGGGCACACCAGAGAGCACTGGTTGCATTGAATGCAGTTGTCAACATTCCAGATCGGAATATCCACCGCGATGCCGCGCTTCTCATACTTGGCGGTCCCTTGCGGGAAGGTTCCGTCCTCACGGTCGACAAATGCCGAAACGGGAAGTTTGTCGCCCTCTTGGGCATTCATCACTTCGACGACGTCGCTGATGAATGCGGGGACAGATTTCTTCACGACCGGTTTATCCTCCGCCGTCGCCCATGACTCGGGAATCTTTACCTCGACAACCGAGTCGACGCCTGCGTCGATCGCGGCGTAATTCATCTTAACGATGTCATCGCCCTTGGAGCCGTAGGACTTAAGCGCGGCCTTCTTCATCAGTTCAACCGCCTTCTCGGCGGGAATGATGTTGGCGAGTTTAAAGAACGCGGCTTGGCAAATTGTATTGATACGTCCGCCGAGGCCGATTTCTCTGGCCTTCTCGACCGCGTCGATCGTGTAGAACTTGATCTTGTTCTTCGCGAGGAAGCGCTTCACTAAGCCCGGCAGATTCTCGTCGAGCTCTTCGTCCTTCCACTGTGTATTCAGAAGGAAAGTGCCGCCCGGCTTCAGAGGGGTCAGCATATCGTACTTATCGACATAGGACTGGTTGTGACAGGCAATAAAGTCCGCCTTGTTGACCAGATAGGTCGAACGGATCGGGGTCTTGCCGAAACGCAAGTCGGAAATGGTGACACCGCCGGACTTCTTGGAGTCATAAGAGAAATACGCCTGAGCGTACATGTCGGTGTTGTCGCCGATGATCTTGATGGAGTTCTTGTTCGCGCCGACGGTACCGTCCGCACCCAAGCCCCAGAAACGCGCCGCGAAGGTTCCCTCACCGGCAACGTCGATCGATTCGTCAAGCGGCAAAGACAGGTTTGTCACGTCGTCGATGATACCGATCGTGAATTGACGTTTCGGCTCGTCCTTTGTAAGTTCCTTGAAAACAGCAAGGATCTGATCCGGCGTGGTGTCCTTCGAACCCAGTCCGTAACGTCCGCCGATGATGCGCGGGGCTTTGCAGTCTCCGGCGTATGCGGCACAAACATCCATGAAGAGAGGCTCGCCGTGCGCGCCGGGCTCCTTCGTACGGTCGAGGACCGCAACGGATTTGACCGTGGACGGAAGCGCGGCGAGGAAATGCTCGACGGAGAAAGGACGATAGAGGCGAACCTTCAACAGTCCGACCTTCTCTCCTTTTCCGTTCAAATAGTCGACCGTCTCCTCCGCTGTCTCGACTGCGGAACCCATCGCGATAATTACGCGTTCGGCATCCGGAGCGCCGTAATAGTTAAACAACTTGTAATCCGTGCCACGGATCGCGTTGATCTTGTCCATATAATTCTGAACAATCGCCGGCAAAGCCAGATAGAAGGGATTCGCCGCTTCACGCGCCTGAAAATAAATATCCGGGTTCTGAGCCGTTCCGCGAAGGACCGGGCAGTTCGGCGAAAGACTGCGCTTTCTGAATTCCTTGAGTGCGTCATAATCGACCATTCCCGCAAAGTCATCGTAATCGATCACATTGATTTTCTGAATCTCATGCGATGTCCGGAAGCCGTCAAAAAAATGAAGGAAAGGAACGCGACCCTTGATCGCCGAAAGGTGTGCGACCGCCGCCAAGTCCGCGACCTCCTGAACGCCGTTTGCGGCCAACAGGGCAAAACCCGTCTGACGGCAAGCCATTACGTCCGCGTGATCTCCGAAAATGCTCAAGGCCTGAGCGGCCAGCGAGCGGGCGGAAACATGGAAGACGGCCGGCAAGAGTTCACCGGAGATCTTATACATGTTCGGGATCATCAAAAGAAGACCCTGAGACGCGGTATAGGTCGTCGTCAGGGCACCGGTCGCCAAGGATCCGTGGACGGTACCGGAGGCGCCGCCTTCCGACTGCATCTCCACGACGTTCACCGTCTGCCCAAAAATATTCTTCCTGCCCTGCTGGGCCCATTGATCCGTGTAATCCGCCATCGGAGAAGACGGCGTGATCGGGAAAATACCCGCAACCTCGGTAAACGCGTATGATGTATACGCTGCGGCGGTGTTCCCGTCCATAGTCATTTTCTTGAGTTCTTTTGCCATGACAGTATATCTCCTTTATGTGAAAAATGGATTGAAATACTCACTAGCCCGTCAATATCCCGACAAGCCGGATATATTATAGCACACAGGCTATCGATTCGTCCGACCTTTTCGAGCGGGAAAAGGAGAAATTTGGCGCAATTTCTAAAACATTTACAGACGTTCCGGGACGCAATCTGTGATATGATGTTTTTCGTACACTAAAGCGAAGGAGAACCATTATGAGCATATCTTATCAAGGTCCCGTAGTACTGATTATTATGGATGGTATCGGTTTGAGCGACACTTCGGTCGGCAACGCTGTCCGTACCGCCAACACTCCGACGCTGGACCGCTGTATGACACAATACCCGATGTTGAAACTGAAAGCGCACGGCACGGCGGTCGGGCTTCCGAGCGATGACGATATGGGTAATTCGGAAGTCGGACACAACGCGATCGGAGCCGGGCAGGTATACAGCCAGGGCGCGAAGCTGGTAACGGAGTCGCTGGCTACCAAAGCTATGTTTGACAGTGTGGTTTGGAAGGAGCTGCTCGGCGGTGCCGTTCAAGGGGGAACCCTTCACTTCATCGGTCTTCTTTCAGACGGAAATGTTCACTCTCACATCGACCATCTCTTGATCATGCTGGAACAAGCGAAATCGGAGGGCGTGCGCAGGGTTCGGATCCATCCGCTGTTGGACGGTCGTGATGTCGGCGAGACCAGCGCGCTTCAATATATCGATCAACTCGAAGGCAAACTCTCTGAGTTATGTGACGACATTACCGATTACCGCATCGCATCCGGCGGCGGAAGAATGAAAGTGACGATGGATCGCTATTTCGCTAACTGGTCGATGGTTGAGCTCGGCTGGAAAACCCATGTGCTCGGCGAGGGAAGGCTCTTTTCGAGCGCAACCGAAGCGATCGAGACTTATCGCAGGGAAATACCCGGAGTCATTGATCAGGATCTTCCGGCGTTTGTCGTCGGAAAAGACGGCAAGGCGATCGGGACGATCAATGACGGAGACAGCGTGATCCTGTTTAATTTTCGCGGAGATCGCGCGCAGGAGCTGACGCTGGCTTTTGAGTCGGACGAATCCTTTGTTGCTTTCGATCGCGTGCGCGTTCCGAAGGTTCGCTACGCCGGCATGTTGGAGTATGACGGAGACCTTCATATACCGAAGAAGTTTCTGGTGTCTCCTCCGTTGATCCGGCATACGCTCGGTGAGCTTCTCGCCGACAAGGAAATCCCGCAGCTTGCGATTTCCGAGACTCAGAAATTCGGGCATGTCACGTATTTTTTCAACGGCAACCGCTCGTCCAAATTCAGCGAGGAGAACGAAGAATACATCGAGATTTTGTCCGATATCGTTCCCTTCGAACAGCGCCCGTGGATGAAATCTGCCGACATTACTGACGTGATCATCGAGAAAATCCTTTCCAATAAGCATCCTTTTGTTCGTGTCAACTTTCCGAACGGCGACATGGTCGGCCATACGGGGATCATGGAATCTACGATCATCGGGGTGGAATCCGTCGATATCGCCCTGAAAAGAATTCTTCCCGCGATCGATCAGATCGGCGGTATGGCGATTATCACTGCGGATCACGGCAATGCCGAGGAGATGTTTGAGCTTTCCAAAGACGGCTCTCCCAAGGTGGACGGCACCGGCAGGATCAAGGCAAAGACCAGCCACAGTCTGAATCCCGTTCCGTGTATTTTCTATGACAACACCGCCAACCGGGATCAATACACCGTCCGCGAGTCAGACGGCTTCGGACTTGCGAACATCGCCGCAACCATCGCGGATCTGCTGAATGTCGAGCCGCTCGCCTGTTGGAACGAATCAATGATCCGCAAATCCTGATTCGATCGAACGGCATCCCTCTTCCTTCATATGAAACACTCCTCCGGGAGTTTAAACGCACCTCGAATTCCGGACAAAGTGTCCGTCGTTTCAATCTGCGGTATACTGAATGTATCGCAATCGGTAAGCATCCGGTTTTCGATCCGCCTTATCCGATAGAAAATGCTTTTCGATCCACTTTATCCAAAAGGATCTGCTTTTTTGTCAATCTGCAAGGAGGAGAAAAATGGAACTGCGACGTCTGGGACGGACCGGCCTTCATATCAGCCCCGTGATTTTCGGCGGTATTATCTGCATGAACGAGACACCGGAGACGGCGGCGCACTATGTGGATTTCGCGGTCGATGCCGGGATCAACTATTTTGATGTGGCACCGGCTTACGGCGACGCGCAGGAGCGTCTCGGTCCGGCTCTGAAAAAATACAGGAACAATGTTTATATTGCGTGCAAAACGGGAAAGCGGGACGCCGAAGGCGCGAAGCAGGAACTGTTACATTCGCTCGAGTTATTGCAGACGGACCATTTCGACGTCTATCAACTTCATGCCTTATTGACGCAAGAGGATCTGGATCAGGCTTTTGGCCCGGGAGGCGCGATGGAGACGTTCCTTTGGGCGAAGAAGGAAGGACTGATCCGGAACATCGGATTTTCCGCTCATGATGAGGACATCGCCCTTGAGGCCTGTAGGCTTTTTGATTTCGATACCGTTCTTTTTCCCATGAATTGGGCGTTGGGGATGGAGAGCGGCTGGGGCGACCGTATTGCCGGGGAAGTCAAGAAAACCGACAAGGGACTCCTCAGTATGAAGGTGATGGTTTCCCGCATGTGGCGCGAGAATGAACCGCGCGTTTATCCGAAGGCTTGGTGTCGACCGGTCTACGACAACGACCGCCTCGCTATCACCGGTATGAAGTACGGGTTCGCTAAGGGGGGCGCCGCGTTGGTGCCGCCGGGCAACTTCGAGCACTTTCTTTTCATGCTGAAGCATATCGATGAGTGTCTGGCGCACCCGCTGACAGCCGAAGACCTTTCATTCCTTAAAAAAGAAGCCGCCAAGATCAAGGATGAGTTGATTTTTTAGCCCTTCTCACCCGAATCCGCGGATCGAAAGCACTATTTTTCGAAACAAAAAGCCTGCCGGGAATTTTTCCCGACAGGCTTCTTTATCGCTCATAAGATCAGACTCGTCTTACTTTCTCTGCAGGATCGCCGCCTGAGCCGCAGCCAGTCGTGCGATCGGCACGCGGAACGGAGAGCAGGAAACGTAGGAGAAGTTCAGCGTGTTGCAGAAGTGGATCGAGGACGGGTCTCCGCCGTGCTCGCCGCAGATGCCCAGTTTGATGTCGGGGCGGGTCTTGCGGCCGGCCTCGGTGGCGATCTGCATCAGCTTGCCGACGCCGACCGTATCCAAACGGGCAGTCGGATCGCTCTCGAAAATCTTCTTCTGATAGTACGCGTCGAGGATCTTCCCGGCGTCATCGCGGGAAAGCCCGTAGGTCATCTGCGTTAAGTCGTTGGTGCCGAAGGAGAAGAACTCCGCCTCGGTCGCGATCTCGTCCGCGGTCAAAGCGGCACGCGGGATCTCGATCATCGTTCCGACGTGATATGGCATTTCGATGCCGGACTCGGCAATCAGGGCGTCTGCCGTCTTGACGATGATGTCCTTCACATACTTCAGTTCCTTGAGCTCGCAAACCAGAGGGATCATGATCTCCGGGATGACCTTCGGTCCGCCCTCGCGGTTGACCGCGATCGCCGCGGCAATAATTGCCGTGGTCTGCATCTCGGCGATCTCGGGATAGGTCACCGCCAAGCGGCAACCGCGGTGTCCGAGCATCGGGTTAAGTTCATGCAGGCTCTCGATAATATCCTGGAGATCGCAACTGCGCATCTCCAAAGCTCCTGCGAGTTCTTCGATATCATCCGCGTTCTGCGGAAGGAATTCGTGAAGCGGCGGATCCAGGAGACGGATGGTGACCGGGTATCCCTTCATCGCCTTGAAAAGTCCTTCGAAGTCGCCCTGCTGATACGGAAGGATCTTGGCCAAAGCTTTTCTTCTCGCCTCTTCGCTCTTCGCGGCGATCATCTGACGGAACGCGAATATGCGCTCCTCCTCGAAAAACATGTGCTCGGTGCGACATAGACCGATTCCCTGAGCGCCCAGATCGAATGCGGCCTTTGCGTCGCGGACGGTGTCGGCATTCGTACGGACCTTCATCGTGCGGAACTCATCGGACCAGTCCATGATCGTCCTGAAGTCGCCGGAAAGGCTCGCTTCCTGTGTTGCGATATTCCCGGAGTAAACAATACCGGTCGTACCATCCAAGGAGATGCAATCTCCTTCGTTAAATCTCTTTCCGTCCGGCGTCTGAAAGTATTTTTCTTCTTCTTTGATGATCAGATCGGAGCATCCGGACACACAGCACTTACCCATGCCGCGCGCGACAACGGCCGCGTGCGAGGTCATGCCGCCGCGTCCGGTCAGGATACCCTGCGCGACGTTCATGCCGGCGAGGTCCTCCGGAGAGGTCTCCAAACGGACCAGGAGGACTTTCTTTCCTTCTTCCGCGGCCTTTGTGGCATCCTCCGCGGAAAAATACACCTCGCCCGAAGCGGCACCCGGCGATGCGGGCAGTCCGCGGGAAATCGGGGTGGCGGCCTTCAAAGCGGCGGGATCAAAGGTCGGATGCAAAAGAGCGTCCAATTGCTTGGGATCCAGCTTCATGATCGCTTCTTCCTTGGTGTTAAGTCCTTCCTTGACCATATCGACGGCAACCTTCATCGCGGCGGCCGCGGTGCGCTTGCCGTTACGGGTCTGCAGCATAAAGAGCTGTCCGCGCTCGATGGTAAATTCCATGTCCTGCATGTCCTTGTAGTGGTTTTCGAGCTTGTCGGCGATCTCCGCAAATTGCTGATAAACCGCCGGCATCACGGTATTGAGTTGATCGATGGTCTGAGGTGTACGAATACCGGCGACGACATCCTCGCCCTGGGCGTTCATCAGGAACTCTCCGTACAACTTCTTCTCGCCGGTGGCGGGGTTACGGGTAAAGGCAACGCCGGTACCGGACGTGTCGCCCATGTTTCCGTAAACCATTTCCTGAATATTGACGGCGGTACCCCAGCTTCCCGGGATATCGTTCATACGGCGATAGAGAATCGCGCGATCGTTATTCCAGGAACGGAAGACGGCCTTAACCGATTCCATGAGCTGGATTTTCGGATCCTGCGGGAAGGGTTCGCCCTTATTGACCTGATAGACGGAAAGATAACGGCGGACAACTTCCTTCATCCCCTCGGCGTCGAGGTCGGTATCGAGCTTGGCGCCCTTTTCTTCCTTGACGGCGTCAAATACCTTTTCATATTTGCTCTTTTCGATTTCCATGACGACGTCGCTGAACATAGTGATAAAACGGCGATAACTGTCGTACGCGAAGCGCTCGTTGCCGGTCAATGCGGCAAGCCCCTTAACGACCTCGTCATTTAAGCCGAGGTTCAAAATGGTGTCCATCATGCCGGGCATTGAAGCTCTCGCGCCGGAACGGACCGACACCAGGAAAGGATTTTGAGCATCGCCGAGTTTCTTACCGACGTTCTCTTCCGTCTTGGCCAGCGTCTCGAAAATTTCCTTCTCGATCTCTGCGGAAATGATCTTTCCGTCTTCATAGTAGCGCGTGCACGCTTCGGTCGAGATGGTGAAACCGCGCGGCACCGGCAGGCCGAGTCCGGTCATTTCCGCAAGGTTGGCGCCCTTGCCGCCGAGAAGATTCTTCATCCCGGCATTGCCTTCGGTAAACATGTACACATACTTCGTCATAGTGCATCCTCCGTTTATTAAAGTCTCTCTTGTTATTTCAAATGCCTCCCGCTGTGGAAAACCCGACACGGCGGATTCGGCATTCAGAACCTGAACTTGTCGGCAAAATAGCCGCGCAACTCCGATATCGGGAATCGAATGTTCCCGGGTGTATACTCTGTCTTCTCCATCGTATCCCGAAGCCGGATTTCAACACATCCGTCATTTTCGGATTCGAAATCGTATACCACGCAGTACGGGGTGCCGATCTCATCCTGGCGGCGGTACCTCTTTCCGATCGATTGACGGTCGTCAAACTCACACATGTGATCCTCGGAGAGTTCCTTATAGATCGGCATCGTCTTCTCGGAGAGTTTCGCGGAAAGGGGAAGTATTCCGATCTTCACCGGCGCGAGCGCGGGGTGAAAGCGCATCACGGTCCGAACGTCTCCTTCACCCAATACCTCTTCGTCATAAGCCGAGCACAGGAAAGCCAGCGTGACCCGGTCCACACCGAGTGACGGTTCGATGACATAAGGGATGAACTTCTCATTCTTGGCCGGATCGAAATAGGAGAGGTCGTCCTTGGAATGCTCCATGTGTTGTTTGAGATCATAATCCGTCCGGTCCGCGATGCCCCATAGTTCACCCCAACCGAACGGAAACAGGAACTCGAAGTCCGTCGTCGCGTTCGAATAGAAAGCCAGTTCTTCGGGGCTGTGGTCGCGCGTTCTTAATTCGCCATCCCGCATTCCGAGCGAAAGGAGCCAGTCCCGGCAAAAGTTTCTCCAGTACTCGAACCACTCCAGATCCGTCCCCGGCTCGCAGAAAAACTCCAGTTCCATTTGCTCGAACTCCAACACGCGAAAGATGAAATTGCCCGGAGTGATCTCGTTTCTGAAGGCTTTCCCGATCTGCGCGATGCCGAACGGGATCTTCTTTCTGGTCGAGCGCTGAACGTTCTTGAAATTCACGAAAATCCCCTGCGCCGTCTCCGGCCGCAGGTAAACTTCGCTCTTGCTGTCCTCAAGAACGCCCATAAAGGTCTTGAACATCAGGTTGAATTTGCGTATATCGGTAAAGTTGTGTCCACCGCACTGCGGGCATGGAACATTCTTTTCGCGAATGAACTCCACGAGCTGTGCGTCGCTCATTCCCTCAACGGCCATATCCAGCCCGTTCTCCGCCGCGAAATCCTCAATGAGCTTATCGGCTCTGTGACGCGCCTTGCACTGACGGCAGTCAATGAGCGGGTCCGCAAATCCTCCGACATGTCCGGATGCGACCCACACCTGCGGATTCATCAGGATCGCGCAGTCCAAACCGACATTCCATGGGCTCTCCTGAACGAATTTCTTCCACCACGCCGCCTTGACGTTGTTCTTGAGCGCAGTGCCCAAAGGGCCGTAATCCCAAGTATTCGCAAGACCGCCGTAGATTTCCGACCCGGGAAAGACAAAACCGCGGGTCTTACAAAGCGATACGATGGTTTCCATCGACTTCTTTTCGAGCATTTAATCCGCGTCCTCCGTTTCGGCTCCGTCGAGCGCGATCAGATCCTTAACTTCTTCATCGGAGACGTCAAGCTCTCCTTCCGCGACGGAATCGTAATCCGCGTCGGTTTCTTCACCGGTTGCTTCCTCGGGATCCGCAACGTCGGTTTCGGAAGATGCTTCCTCTCCGTCAGACGCAACTTCATCGCTCTTCGCGTTCAGGATCTTCATATCGATCAGGTCCGGAAACGCTTCCAGTGACGCCTGATTCTCGGCCAGTTCCCTGGCCAGTCTTCTGGCTTCCTCGATCTCGGGCCGCAGGGGAATGATCGGCGTATAGAGTCCCGGAATACCGACAACCATGCCGGCGACAATTTCCTCACACGCCAAAGTAACCAGGTTCGTGGTTGTTTCCGGCACCATAGGTTGTGCGCCGTCAACCAACTGGCGGGTGCGTTTGGCCACCAGCATTGCTAATGAATATCTGGACTCCGCCTTGGGCAGTAGTTCTTCGATTGGGGGTTGAACAAGCATTTTGCTCCTCCTTTGTGTGACAGCTATTCAGATCTTTATCATCGCACCGTGCGAATGCTCGCCGGTGTAACTCACCCGTTCAGTATTCGGTCTTCGATTCCGATTTGACGGAAATACCGATGTTTCTCCGCTTCGATGATCGCGATAATACGGTTCGAAGCCCTTTCCAGGTCGTCATTGATGACGACATAATCGAAAAGATCCGCCTTGGGGATCTCAACGCTCGCCTCCAGAAGTCTTCGCTCGATCACATCGATCGTTTCGGTTCCGCGCCGCACGAGTCGGTCTCTCAAATCACTCACAGACGGCGGCAGGAGAAAAATTGTCACCGACTCCGGAAACTTCTCCTTGAGCGCGAGGCTTCCGCTCACCGTCAGATCGAAAAGCACGTCTTTTCCCTCGCCCACCAATTTCTCCAAAGGCTTAACCGGTGTTCCGTAGTAGTTATTAAGGTAGATGTCAAACTCCAGAATTTCTCCCTTCGCCATCATCCGTTTAAATTCTTTATCCGATCGAAAAAAGTATTCGACGCCGTCGGTTTCGCAGTCGCGCCTGGGCCTTGAAGTGACCGAGATCGAATGAGCGATATCCGGAATTCTCATGCGAACGCGCTCGATCACGGTTCCCTTACCGACTCCGGAAGGTCCGGAAACGGAGACGAGAAGACCTTTGCGAAGCTGTTCTGTCTGCTCGGCCGATTCGCTCATGAGCCCTCCTCCGTGTCCTGTTCTCTTTCCGACCGTCCCAATCGAGCCCGAATCTCCTCGACCGGCATCGCCGAAAGAACAACATGATCGCTGTCCATGATCAGGACCGCCTTGCTCTTTTTCCCTGACGACGCATCGATCAGCGAACCCCGGTCCCGTGCATCCTGAACGATTCTTCTGACCGGTGCCGAATCAGGGGAAACCACGCAAATCAGACGACTCTCGGATACGATATTACCGAAACCGATCTCAATAAAAGCCACGCTCGCCTCCTTGCACTAGACCAGATTCTGTATCTGCTCGCGAATTTTCTCGAGCTCCGTCTTCATGTCCAGTACCCGATTGGTGATGAGCAGGTCATTGGCCTTTGAGCCGATTGTATTGACCTCCCGGTTCATCTCCTGAAGGATGAAATCCAATCGTTTCCCGATACTTCCTTCCGCTCCGAGTGTATCTCTCAGTTGTCCGATATGACTGCGAAGTCTCGTAATCTCTTCATCGACGGAGCATCGATCCGCGAACATGACAACCTCGGCTTCTTTTCTTCCCTCGTCGAAATAAAGACCGGCATTATCTCCCAGGAGTTCTTCGATTCGGGCCGTAAGCTTCTCGCGATATTCGGCCGGAACACTTGCGGCGCGTTTCGTCACATCGGCGAGCATGCCCTCGAGGGCATCGCCCTTCAAAAGAAGATCCGATTTCAGTTTTCCGCCTTCGACACGACGCATACACACGATACTGTCGAGTGCCTCGTCCAGAATCACAAACAATTCCGCCGCCAATGCTTCGGGGTCGCTCTCGGCGGTATCCGTCACAAGCACTTCCGGCATCCTTGAAATAAACGAAACACCGGCGTCGTCCGTACGCCCGGTGACCGCGGCGATCTCTGTAAGCGCCTCCGAGTAAGCCCGGGCCAAACCGGCGTTCAGCCTGACCGTCGTATTTGAGGATTCGGACTCTTCCGTCGTAATAAACACGTCGGCTTTACCGCGAAGAAGGCGGTTTGATATCCGCTCCTTCAACCGGGGTTCCAGTGACAAAAGGATTCGGGGCATCCGAATCTGCACGTCGCAGAAACGATTATTCACCGTCTTGATTTCGATCAGAAATCGAATGGATTGCGCGGTACCTTCCGCCCGTCCGTACCCGGTCATGCTTTCGGCCATGCATTCGCCTCCCGTTCGGCTTGTTATCCCCCCAAAAACCGCCGTATTCCGGACGTTTGAGGGGGCGACAGTCATTATATATGATGCCCCGAAAATACGCAACAGTCGAAATGACCGTTTCGGCTTAGAGCCGTATGGGTTTGAAGGCAATATAATCCCCGGAAATCAGCCGATATTCAACCCCGTTTACCACACCTTGAACCGCCTTCTCGTGTCCCCGGCCGTGCAAGTGTCCGTAAACGCACTGAATGACTCCGTATTTCTCGCACAGGCCCGAAAACGGCGTCGGCTCGTCCGCGTTCTGGAAAGGAGGATAATGAAGCATGACGATCAGTCGCCCTCCTTCCGGCAGGATTTCTATGCCGGCGCGAAGCGAACGCTCGAGTCTGGCGATCTCCCGGTCCAAAATCAGCCGGTCAGCGGATGTAAATTCCGTACTGCCCGGAAGCATCCAGCCGCGGCTCCCGCAAACGACGTCCGACCCGCAAACGAAAGCATTATTTTTGAGAAGGCGGATCGATCCGATTCCGTTTTGACTCATGAATTGTTCAACCTTACCGTTTGTACCCCACCAATAATCGTGATTCCCTTTCCCGAGGATCTTTTGTCCGGGAAGCCCTTCCAGAAACAGGAGATCCGGCAGGGCCTCTTCCGGAGTCATCCCCCATGAAATATCCCCGGCTATCAGCACCGTGTCGCCGTCTTCTACGTTCATCTTCCAATTTTTCGCGAGACGGAGATCCGCGTCGGCCCATTGGTTTCCGAAAATATCCATCGGCTTGTCGCACCCGAGGGACAGATGTAAATCGGATATCGCCCATATCGTCATATCGATTCCTCCTCGCGATGAAAATGCCGGTAGATCGCCTTCGCGTTCTCCGCTGTGATTTTGGGGACTTCCGCGAGCGCGGCTTCTTCTGCCGCACGAACGCGTGCAATCGTACCGAAATGTAAAAGCAGAGCCTTGCGCTTGGCGGGTCCGATCCCCGGGATATCCTCGAGCGTAAACGAGAGATTCCTCTTCTTCCCGAGCTTTCTCTGATACGAAAAAGCCAGACGATGCACTTCGTTCTGGATCGCGGTCAGGAGCCGAAGCAGAACGAGGTTTTCCTCCGTCATGCGCTCATGCTCCGGGAACAATTGCGTCGTCCCGTCCGGGAGCACCAGCCCCGCGGTCCGGTGCTTTTTATCCTTGACCATCCCGGCGACAGCCACCCGGTCGCCCAGACCGAGTTCTTCGAGAACCGTTCTCGCGAGAAGAACATGCGCTTTTCCGCCGTCCATGAGAACCAGATCCGGCAGAGACCCGAAGTCGCTTTCCGTATGCGAAAAGCGCCGCCTCAGAACTTCGCGCATGGAGGCGTAATCGTCCTGACCCTCGGTCGCCTTGATTCGAAAAAAGCGGTATCCCGCGCGGTTCGGCCGCCCGTCGCGAAAAACAGCCATCGCTCCGCACCGGTCGTCCTGTCCGAGATTGGAGATATCGAAGGCCTCTATTCGTTCTGGCGCGCGGTCAAGCGACAGCCGGGACCTGAGTTGCGCTAACGCTTCCCGAATACCCGTCTCCGACTCCCCGACGCGCAGGACTCTCCGACGCAAGCTTTCCTTCGCGTTGCTTACGGCCAATTCCAAAATCCGGGCTCCGTCGCCTCGCTTCGGAACCCTGAGTTCCACCTTTCGACCCGCCCGTTCCGCGAGAAACTCCTCCGTTGCAGACGAGTCTTCCGTAAGAACGGGAAGCAAAATCAGCGGCGGAATATATGATGCGTCCGGGTAATATTGGATCATGAAAGCGGACAGGACCGCCGCGTCGTCTTCTTCGCCGTCGGGCAAAAAAAACGTCGACGATCCGACGATCAGGCCGCCGCGCAGTTCGAGTTTCCGGAGACAAATCTCACCCGCGTCGCGAAAAATTCCGATTGCGTCGAGATCCTGTTCTTTTCGAAAGGTAACATTCTGCGAGGCGACAATGCGATTCAGGGCATCGAGCCGGTCACGATAAATCGCCGCGTGTTCGAACATCATCTCGTCCGAGGCGGCGCGCATCTTCTCCGTCAACTCCTTGCGGATCCCGTCATATCGCCCTTCGAAAAATTTGCAGACATCCTCCATCACCGCCCGATAATCCTCTGCGGACACATCGCCCCGGCAAGGACCGATACACCGGCCGATATGATAATTCAGGCACGGTCTCAGCTTCCCGATATCCCTCGGAAAGACACGTCGGCATGTCTTTGCCGGAAAGATATCCCGAATCGCCCGAAGCGCATGGTACAGGTCGCCCCCGAGGAACGGCCCGTAATAACGAGCGCCGGACTCACGGTCTTTTCCGATGCGAAAGGCCTTCACGACACGAGGGTATTGCTCGTTCATCGTAATACACGCATAGGGAAACCCCTTGTCGTCACGCAGGAGGATATTGTAATGCGGCTGGTAACTTTTAATCAAATTCGCCTCAAGGAGCAAAGCCTCGAGTTCGCTTTCGACAACGATATAGTCAAAATCGGCAATATGGGAAATCATGGCCAGAACCTTGGTATTGCCGGAGGGATTGTGGGAAAAATAGCTTCTCAGGCGATTCCTCAGATTCTTGGCTTTTCCGACATATATAACAGAGCCCGAGGCGTCCTTCATCAGGTACACTCCCGGGCGATCAGGTACGGTATCCAGACGTGCGTCAAATTCCGTCCGTTCGGATTTCATTATGATTTCGGATTCTCCAAGTACTGAATGAGCGTGTCCAGCGCTTCCGTCTGGTCTTCGCCTTCGGCCGTTACTTCGATCTCCGCGCCGTTCTCGATCCCCAAAGACATGACTCCCAGAAGGCTCTTCGCGTTTGCGCGACGCCCGCTGCGCATCAAATAAATACTGCTTCTGAAAGTGGAAGCCTTCTGAATCAAAACCGCGACCGCCTTCATCTGAAGCGCTTCGTCACACTGGAAAACTACTGTTTTGGAAATCATTCCCATTCCTCCCGGAAAATCACGCGAAAATACTGTTCTTCATGATGTAAAGTATATGGACAGGCTTTCTCAATGTCAACCGAATGAATGAATGTCCGCCCTTTTTTCGCTATTTCGGTGATAAAGCGGCGGGCACGAAGCTGAATTATTGTCAATCTGACACATTCATTTTCACCCCGTGTCCGAAGGCGACTCATGTTCGATGATTCTCGAAAAGAGGAACGCGTCCTCTCCGCTGTCCGCGTAATAACCCCGTCGTATGCCGACCGGGTAAAAACCTTTTCTCCGGTAGAGGGCAATCGCGGGCGCATTATTCTCCCGGACCTCCAGATGAAGAAGACGGATGGATTTGCGGGAGCAAAAATCGACGGCGGTATCGATCAGCAGTGCGCCGATCCCACCGCCCCTTCGCGCGGGCAAGACGGCGATATTGCACAGTTCCGCTTCGTCGTCAACGTATTGAAGTGCCAGATACCCGACGACTTCCGCTTCGCGGTCGTCTGTTGCGGTATAACAAAGCCGGTGCTCCGGTTCGTTCTGAAACGAAAGCACGGATTCCTCGCTCCACGGTGTCGGGAAACTCTCCCGCTCGACCCGCATTAATCCGGGGAGATCCGCCGGAACGGAACGTCGCACATTTACCATCAGGCGGCCTCCGTTACCGATCGCATGCCGCGGGCCGGTCTTCATTCGCCCGAGCAAGATTTCTCTCGGCGGCCGTTCGGGCCAGATAAACCGGAAGAAGGCGTTCCGGAAGAAATATCTCCGCCCGCTCGGCTTCCGGGATACTAAGAAATGTTTCCTCCCCGATCGTCGCGACGACCCGGGGATCAATTTCATGAAAATCCGTCATATCGGTCACATATGCTTGTGTTTGATTCTTCGCGGCACCCGGGAACATCCCCGAAGCGTTTCCGCAAGTCAAAATCCGCGCATCCGGTGCGTTCGAATGTCTCCATGTCTCGCACAGAGCGACGAATTCTCCGATCGGACGCGCGCCCTCGGGAACGACTTCCGCCCCGTTCATATAGGCCGCGGAAAAAACCCGGGCATTCCGCGCGTCGATCATCGCAACCGCCAAGGTATCCTTCCGATCGAAAAGCGGATACGCAAGAGCCCGAAGAGACGAGACCGGGACGGCGGGTTTATCGGCGGCGAATGCCATTGCCTGGGTCGCGCTGACGCCGATCCGGATTCCGGTAAACGAGCCGGGTCCGACGGTACAGGCAAAAATCCCGAGGCTTTCGTAGCTCGCGGCGGCATGCGCCATCATCTCGTGGACCATCGGCATGAACGTCTCGGAATGCTTGAGGCCAACCGAAAGAAAGGTCGAAGCGACCGTCCTTCCCCCGTCGCGCAAACAGCAAGAGCAGGATGTGTTGGATGTATCCATTGCCAGAACGCGTAAAGGCAACAACGCATTCGCGCCCGCCTTCTCTCCGTCCGAATTGGTCGTGCTCATTGATAATCCGTTCCTTTGCTAAATGATCGCTCCGTTCAAGACCCGTCCGGAATCGTATCCGCGATCGACGGAATCATCCCGAAAATCGCCTTCAGGGTTATTATAACCGAATACCCGGCTGATTCGTAAGCAGTTCCCGAAATCGCGCGAGACGCATCTCATCACCGGCCGGAAATCGGAGGCAAATCGTGCGCTCCGCACCGGTTCCCTTGAGCCATGCGCGAATCGGCTCGACCGGCAAAGCTTCTTCGACTTTGGTACCCCACTCGATTACACAGACACCCCCCCGCTCGAAATATTCATCGAGGCCGGAGGATAGGAATTCCTCCGTGCCGGTGATCCGATATACATCAAAGTGAAACAGATCCGTCCCCCGTCCCTCGGCTTCATGCTCGAAAACCAGCGTATAGGTCGGACTGGCGACGTCGGGCTTAAGCCCGAGTCCGGAAGCGATTCCCCGGGTCAGGACGGTCTTTCCCGCTCCCAGGTCGCCGTCCAGAAGCACGATGTCTCCGGGCATCAGAAGAGAACCCAAACTCCGTCCGATTCGCTCGGTCGCTTCCGGGGATTCGGATACGGGGCACAGTACTTTCAGAGGATCCTGATTCATGAGGCGCGGCTCCTTATCCGGCAATTTGATTAAATCGAATTTTTCCGCCGCCGACAAACATCAGAACCCGGCTTCTCGCGTCAAGCGGATCCCGGTCAAACAGACAGAAGTCCGCCTCTTTTCCAACGGACAGACTGCCGTATCGATCGTCGATTCCCAGAATTTGAGCCGGGCGGATCGTAATCGCCCGAAGCGCCTCCCGGTCGGTCAGTCCGCCGCGCACCGTCAGTGCGGCCGACAGCGCCAAATATTGCTGGGGAACGCACGGATGATCGGTCATCAGCGCGACCGGAAGTCCCGCTTGCGTCAATGCCGCCGCTGTCCCGAGTGTCATGTTGGAGAGTTCGGGCTTACTGCGATCTCCGATGATCGGCCCGATGACGATCCCCCGAAGTCTTCCTCCGGGCGAGCCAAAGCCTGCGCCGCGGCCCTCCGCCTGCCCAGCCGTGTATTCTCTGAGGAGCACATCGGCGATCAGGTGTCCTTCCGTACAATGCTCAAGCGTATAGGTCAATCCGAATTCATTGCAAATTCGGATCGCCGTCAGGATATCGTCCTGCCGGTGCGCGTGGATCTTTAGCGGAATCCGTCCATCGATCACGGGGATCAACGATTCGGCCTGCAGGTCGATATCCGGCTTGTCGGGGCGATCGGGAGCATCCTCCTTCGCTTCCCGAACCGCTTCGTCGTACTCCAGAAGGTTCTCTTCATAACGGGTGAATTTTTCATTGTACTCGACCGCTTCGCGCAGAGCCTGGCGCAGGAGAGCCGCCGTCCCCATACGGGTCTGCGGCGACTTGTTTTCCTTGCCGTAGACGCGCTTCGGATTCTCCCCGAAAGCGGCTTTTTGAGCGGCGGGCTCGCTCACGAGCGCGTCCTCAACGGTTTTCTCATAGGTTTTTACGATCGCGAATTGGCCGCCGAGCACATTTCCGCTTCCCGGGCCCGTCATCACGATCCCGACGCCCCCTTCGTAAGCCTCCCGAAAACAGACATCCGCGTTATGAATTCCGTCGATCGCCCGAAGATGCGGAGTCAGCGGATCGGTCATCTCATTTCCGTCGCTTCCCTCCATATCCAAACTGTCGTTAAAAAGCCCCAGATGCGAATGCGCGTCAATCAAAGCCGGGATGATTGTTCCGCCTTTGCCGTCGATCACTTCGGCGTCGGCCGGAAATCCGCCCCGGTTAAATTCCGAATCGTTCATCACTTTTGCGATCCGGCTGCCGTCGATAACAATACAGCCGTTCCCGATCGTTTCGGCAACGTCCATAGTGATCAGTTTAACGTTATGAATAATCAGCATGCTTCACCTCGTTTTCCGGGTTCGATCAGACATATTTTCATAATTTCTCCCTGACAAAGCGCGACGCACCCGGCAAATAGTGCCCGATGCGCCGCTTTTTTTCTCTTTTGTGATCCCGTTCCGATCCTCGGAACATCCGAAGGCCGGAGCGTCCGGAAAATTCCGAAACGCGGTGCCGAAGGCACATTAACGCTTGGAGAACTGCGAAGCCTTTCTCGCTTTCTTGAGTCCGGGCTTCTTTCTCTCCTTCATTCTTGAATCACGCGTCAGGAATCCGGCTTTCTTGAGGATCGCCTTATACGCTTCCTCGTCCGCTTTCAAGAGCGCTCTGGAAATTCCGTGACGAATCGCGCCCGCCTGACCGGAGACGCCGCCGCCGATCGTCTTGCAAATGACGTCGAATTTTCCGATGGTTCCGGTCGCGACGAGCGGCTGACGAATGATCAGCTTAAGCGTCTCCATCCCGAAATATTCGTCGATATCCTTATCATTGACGGTGATCACTCCGGTACCCGGGAAAATACGCACACAAGCGATCGCATTTTTTCTGCGTCCGGTTCCGTAAAAATATACCTTAGTTGTTTTCTTAACCATGCTCTTTTTACCTCCCCTTATTATGCTTCGATCGTCAGAATCTCGGGTTTCTGCGCGGCATGCTCATGAGCCGGTCCGGCATAGACCTTGAGTTTTCTGTACATCTGACGTCCCAAAGCATTCTTGGGAAGCATACCCTTGATGGCTGATTCAACGGCTCTCTCAGGCTTACTGCTCATCAGTTTCCGATACGTGGTTTCCTTGAGTCCGCCCGGATATCCGGTATGATAACGGTACATTTTCTGATCAAGCTTATGTCCGGTCAACTCCACCTTAGCAGCGTTGATGACGATGACAAAGTCGCCGCAATCAAGGAAAGGCGTAAATGTGGGCTTATGCTTGCCGCGAAGAATTCTCGCCACTTCGGTCGCCAGACGTCCGAGTTTCAGACCCTGAGCATCGACGACGAACCACTTGCGTTCGATCTGGTCGGCTTTCGCTACGTAAGTTTTCATATTGATCGGTATTCCTCCTTAGGTCATTGTGCAGAAAAAGGCCTGCCACGGCAGGCGCTTCACCATAATAATTGCCTGCCGGTAAAGAGTCAAGAGAAATCTCGAAAATTCTCCGTTATTTTCGAATATTCTCGATTTTTCGTTGATTTTCGAGCACTCGACTGCAATTTTGCATTGCCGGACTGTCAAGGCCGCCCGCTAAAGTAATGATCCGATACCGTTTCCGGCTTTTTCTTCCAGGATGCCGATGATCTCCCGAAGACCCCGGACGGTCCGGTCCGCGGCGGAAACATCCTGCCCGTCCGAAGTCGGATTGCGGTACCCGACCGTGAACATGCCCGCGGCTTTGGCGGACAAGACTCCGGCAGTCGAGTCCTCCACCGCCATACAATTCTCCGGCGGAACTCCCAATTTCGCGGCGGCCGCGATATATATATCCGGCGCCGGCTTTCCGAGGGCAACCTCTTCTCCGCCGGTATACCCTTCCATATGATCCCATAACCCCAGATGATCGAAAACCGCCCGGATAAAGGCGATCCTCGAGGAAGACGCAACAGAGGCACGCAAGCCTTTGCGCGCGATATACGTCAACAATTCACCCAACCCGTCCGACTCGCAAATTCCCGAATCCGGAAGATAGGAAATCACCAGTTCCCACTGCCGCTCAATCAACTGTTCAACACTCTCGGGCAGATCGAAAAGTTCGGCCATTCCGCTCCACAGCGCCTCGCTCGTCCGCCCGATATACGGATTCGTGACGGATTTATCGGCCTCGACGCCGAAATTTTGAAGAATCTCCAAATTGACCTCGTCATGTAAAGGCTCGCTGTCCAGAAGGACACCGTCCATATCAAAAATAACCGCTTCAATCAATGATTTGTCCTTCCTTTACCGCGCCGTCCATGCTTCCCTCCGGATATGTTCCCGAAAAGCAAGCGTCGCAAAACTCATGCTCTTGATCGCCGATCATCCGCGCGAGTCCGGGTACATCCAGATATCCGAGCGAATCCGCGCCGATCAGGCGGGAGATTTCCTCGACCGAATGCATATTGGCGATCAACGCATCGCATGACGGCACATCGGTTCCGAAATAGCACGGAAAACGAAAAGGCGGCGCGCTGATCCGCACATGGACCTCTGTGGCACCGCAATTCCTCAAAAGCCCTACAATACGGGCGATCGTCGTACCGCGCACGATCGAATCGTCGATCAGAACGACTCGCTTACCCCTTACCACACTGCGCACGGGGTTCAGCTTGATGCCGACCGCCTCCTGTCGGAGTGCCTGCTCGGGCTTGATAAACGTCCGCCCGATATAACTGTTCTTATAAAAACCACGTACGGCAGGGATTCCGGACGCTTGAGAAAATCCGGCGGCGGCATCCAGACCCGACTCGGGCACGCCGATCACTGCATCGGCCTCGACCGGATGCATCGAGTATAAAAGCTGTCCGGCCTTGAACCGCGCTTCATAAACGCTGATGCCGTCAATAACGCTGTCCGGCCGGGCAAAATAAATATACTCGAAAATACAACGGCTGCATTTCGCGGGAGTTTCCGGGAAAAACGACCGCATCCCGTTAACATCACACACGACGACCTCGCCCGGAAGAACATCGCGAACGAACTCGGCACCGACGGCGTCCAGCGCACAACTTTCCGAGGCAAAAACCTCGGAGTTCCCGATTTTCCCGATACACAGCGGCCGAAAACCATGACGATCCCGGGCCGCGATCAATTTGCCCGGAGTCATGACCAGCAGAGAATAAGCGCCTCGCACCGTCGTCATCATCTCGGCAACCGCCTGCTCAATAGAATGTGTGCGCACCCGATTCCCGGCGATCACATACGCAATCACCTCCGAATCGACGTCGGTCTGAAAAATGGCGCCCTTCTCCTGAAGTTCCGAACGGATGCGATCCGCATTGGTCAGGTTGCCGTTATGCGCGATGGAAAAGTATCCCTTGGAATACGATGTGACGATCGGTTGGGCATTTTCGAAAATGCTCCTGCCGGCAGTAGAATACCGGACATGGCCGATCGCGGCACTCCCGGTCATCTTTCGTAATTCGTCCGGACGGAATACCTCGCTTACGAGCCCCATTCCTTTATGACAAACGATCTCGCCGCCCTGACGCGCCGCGATCCCGCAACTCTCCTGGCCGCGGTGTTGAAGTGCGAACAAACCGTAATACATGCGGGCGGAAATATCCGTTCCGTCCCGGTTGTTGATTCCGAAAACGCCGCACTCCTCGTGTAGTGATCCGATCATAAGCGCTCCTTTAGAAAGCCGGGAATCCTGCTCGCAGATGTATCCGCCGAAGCAGAATATGCGCGAGTTTCAAATTACGTAAATATTTTATCACGCCCGCGCGCGCGTATTCATTGTATAATACGTATAAATTTAGAGTAGATTACACTTCTGCTTTGTCATTGTCTTTTGTCGGGTATCGTGCTATTATTTTATCGTACAACTTGTCGTTAAAGGATTATTAAGAATTATCTATGAATAAATATCATTTGACACAACGAAGAATTGCTCTTTTTCTGGCGATGTCGCTTCTGTGCGGCATCCTGCTTTCCTGTTCTTCCTGTAACAAGACGACCGATCCGACTGTTTCGATCGTGATTCCGACAGACTCGAACGGATCCGTCCTTCCGACGACCGTCGTGACCGACCCGGACTTCACTCCGACGCCGTCACCGATCCCGGAATATCGGGTCGGCACGCTGATCGCGGATGAGGGCGAATTGGTCTATGTCCGTCAGGACCGCAATTACAATTGCCGCATCGTCGGCGCCGCGGTCAACGGAATCGACTTTTGGGTGATCGAGGAAGGGGCCATATGGAGCAAGATCCTTTTCGGCGAGAATGAGGAAGGTTACGTCGAGACGAAGTATCTGAGCATCGTGACCGACACCGTCGCTCCCGAGATCCACGACGCGTTCTTTTATATGACCGCCACCGAAGGGATGGGACTGGTCCACACCAAGTTCAACGGCAGACTCAAGATCGTCCCGTCCACATACACCGTGATCGAGAAGGTCCCGGTGAACGACAGCCCCGGCGCTCCGTTGGTTGAGCGAGAAGTCGTCAAGTCCCGTATCGATATTTACACAACCGCAAATGTTCTTCTTGCCAGGGATACGACCCTGTATCTCAAGAATGCGACGATCCGGACGACTCCGCTGCCATCTCTGACGCCGAGCGTCTCACCGACTCCGAGCG
>JAAYIQ010000048.1 GCA_012523365.1 Clostridiaceae bacterium | reverse complement strand
GGTTCTGATAACATAATATTCCTCTCTTTACAATCCACACTGTCGAACGATAGAATGGCAATAATAGGATTGCGGGAGGATAGGACATGGACGAATTGTTTTGGACGCATCAATCCGATTTCCCCGAGGGTATCCTCGGCACTCCGAATTTCAGCCCGACCCACTTGACATGGTTATCCGTCAGCATCGCGATCATTGTTATTGCCGTGCTTGTTTTGAAAAAGTCAGGCAATCCCCTGAGACAAGGGACGCAACGCGTCCTGATCATCTTGGCGGCCGTTCTGGAGATCTCCCGCTGGATCTGGGCGGCGATTATCGGCCACTATACCGTCGTCGAGATGCTTCCTTTCCACTTGTGCTCCCTGTCGATCTGGATGGAAATGGCGGCGGTATTTTCCGGCAAACAGCTTCTCAAGGATTTCGGTTACTGCCTTTGTTTGCCGGGCGCGCTTGCGGCGCTTCTGACGCCGGACTGGAGTGTGTATCCGCTCTTCAGTTTTCAATATTTACATTCCGTGACGGTTCACTCTCTTTTGTTTCTGATCCCGTTGATCTGGGTCGTCAGCGACGGCTTCCGTCCGAATTTCAAGAATCTTCCGAAGTGTTTCGGCATTTTGATGCTTTTCGCAGCACCGGTTTTCGTGCTGAACCTTATCTTGGGAAGCAATTATCTGTTCCTGAGAGAGGCTCCGAAGGATACGCCGCTGGAACTTTTCGAGAATATATGCGGGAACCCCGGCTATCTCGTGCCGTTGTTCCTGTTGGTATTTGTTATTTGGGCCGTTTTATATTTTCCTTGGGCAATCGCGGATCTTATTCGGAGCCGTCAGACTTCGACTGAGACGGCGACGAAGGCGTAAGTTCTTCTTTTTCTCCGGCTGTTGACTCAACTAAAGGCGCAGGTTCTTCCTTCGCCTTTGCGGTCGATACGACCGAATCCGCAGATTGCTTCTCTGTCTTCGGCAATGAAGGTTTGTCCCCGGAGATTTCGCCCGCTTTGATCAGTGCCGCCTTCGTGATCAATGGTCCGGTCAACTCGTAAACCAACGTCGCGCAAAGGATGACCGCGCGGATCGTCGCACCATATTCAGGGAGGATCCGAAGAGCGACCAGTGACAGACCGATCGCGACACCCGCCTGAGGCACCAACATCAATCCGAGGTAATTGCGAATCACCGGCTCGACGCGGGCGATCCGCGCGCCCAGGTAACTTCCGATTACCTTACCGAATACGCGGGCAACAATGTACACGATCCCGATCAGACCGATGCTCTTTAAGACCGTGACATCGAGTTCGGCACCGGAAAGCACAAAGAACATCAGAAAAAGCGGCGGGGTCACCGCGTCAGTCACTTTAAACAGTTTGACCGATTGACGACTCATATTCGCGAAAACCGCGCCGGTCATCATGCATACAAGAAGCGACGACAAGCCGAGCAATGCAGATAGTCCGACGCCGCCCATAACGACCGCAAAAGCCAATCCGAGTCGATCTCCGTCTGTCTTGAATCTCCTTAAGAACAGTGCGGCCAGCACACCGACGACACTTCCGAGTGCGAGCGAACCCCCGACCTCCAGCAGCGGGTGAAGGAGCATCGGTCCGATCGATACGCCGTGATCCGAAGCAATCATCTGTGCGATCGCGGCAGAGACGGAAAAAGCGATCAACGCCGCGGCGTCGTCCATCGCGACGACCGGCAAGAGCATTCTCGTGACCGGACCGTCCGCCTTATACTGCCGAACGACCATCAGTGTCGCCGCCGGTGCGGTCGCCGCACCGATCGCGCCGAGCAGAAGAGCGACCGGGATCGGAACACCGATCGTGATCAGGAGAATATCCAGGACTACCACCGCACCAAAAGCCTCGAACACGGTGATCACAAGCGGCGCGGTACCTACTTTCTTCAAGAAATCCAGTTTGAATTCACTGCCGATCGAAAAGGCGATAAATCCGAGTGCCAAATCAGCGAGAATGTCGAAATGTGAAAGCGTTTCCTTGGAAATCAAGCCGGTCAATCCGAGGATCAGTCCCGCGATCAGATATCCTGTGACCGCGGGAAAACGGACACGATGCGCGAGCGCCGAGCCGATAAATCCGACAACGATCATAATCGAAAGACATAGGAGCGTATCGGTCATTCTTTGGACACCTTCCCGTCAAAAAACGTGATCGGAAGACCGAACAGCACACCGGTGTCGGGTCTGTCCAGACCGCCGAGCACCTCGTTGACCGTAAATCGCACCTTATCGATGAGATGTTCGTCAACCGCCATCAGTACCGTTTGATTCGATTCCAGGTCCGGGTCGACCAGCATACGGATTGACCCGAAAAGACTACGTGTGTCCTCTCCGACAATGCGCGCCATGCCCGTGCTCTCAATCACGGTCGCACCTTTGACGCCAACCTCAAGCAGGGCGTCGAAAAGCCCGTCCAGGCATTCCTTCTTATTTAAAATAAGTACCAGTAATTGCATCGGCTTATCCATCGCATTGTCCTCCTGTTTCCCTATTACAGGCTCGCGCCCGTACCATACCGAGTCCGCGAATCATCAT
>JAAYIQ010000047.1 GCA_012523365.1 Clostridiaceae bacterium | reverse complement strand
GTCACTTTCCGGAGTTGACGATTGAAGTTTTCAATGGAATTGGTGGTGTAAATGATCTTTCGAATGTCTTTGGGATACTTGAAAAAGGTGGACAGTTCGCTCCAATTCTTGCGCCAGGATTTTACGCCCGCAGGGTATTTGGGTCCCCATTTCTCCTCGAACCGATCCAGTTCGAGTAACGCAAGATCTTCGGTGGATGCGGCATATACCTGCTTCAGATCGCCCGCAAACGCCTTCTTTTCCTTCCATACGACATAACGCATACTGCTTCGGATCTGGTGGACAATGCATCGCTGGATATCGGTTTTGGGGTATACGGTTCGAATCGCTTCTCCGAATCCCATAAGGCCGTCGATGGACGCGATCAGGATATCCCGGACGCCCCGGTTCTGGAGTTCATTCATAATATTCAGCCAGAATTTGCTGCTTTCCGCTTCGCCGATCCACAGTCCGGCCACTTCCCGGCGCCCGTTCATGTCGATTCCGATCGCCAGGTACACCGCGCGTTGTTGAACGACGCTGTCGGTTCGTACCGGATAATGGATCGCGTCGAAGAACATGATCGCGTAGAGGTTCTTAAGCGGACGGCTTTGCCATTCCCGGATCTCCGGCATGATTTTGTCTGTAATCTTCGAGATCAGAGTCGCCGAAACATCGATCCCGTAAAGGGATTTCAGATGATCCTCGATATCCCGGTTGCTCATTCCTTTTGCGTACATGGAGATGATTTGTGCGTCGAGCCCTTTAATGTCCGTCTGATTTTTCTTTATGACTTGCGGCTCGAATGCTCCGTTTCGATCTCTGGGGACGCCGATGTCGATGTCTCCGTACTCGGAACGCAATCTTTTCGGACTGTACCCGTTTCTTGAGTTTTCGGTGTTCTTGTTTTCGTAATCGTACTTTCTGTACCCGAGGTCGTCTTCCAGTTCGCTTTCCAACATCCCCTGCAGGGTACTGCCGAGCATGTCGGCCATTGCGGCCTTGATGTCATCCGTGTTTTTGATGTCGTAGGCCTCAATGAATTGTTTGATGAATTCAGGGGGTAGTTTCCTCTCTCGTCTTGCTGCCATTTTCTTTTTCCTCCAGTGTTATTTTATTTCACTCTGAAGGTTTACACAAAATTATGTACAGTCTCGGGCGGCGGATTCCGCCTTTATCATGGAAGGGAAATATAAATCTTCTCGATTTCGCCTTTCTTTGTAAACACGTCTCCGTCCTTACTGTAGTAAACACTATTGGTGTCATACGCCTGATCGGCGGTGAGCGTTCGATATTCTTTAATGAAACGATCGCTATCCCGGATGGCAAAAATCTCGGCAATTCGAGGCGCAATCTTATTGAGTTTGAAATAGTACACCCCGAAATCACCGCACTCAAATTCACTTACCTGTGTATCAACAAGAACCGGGGAAGCTCCGGGGACATCTTCGATCATATACAAATCTAAATATTTCGCCTCCTGATAAACGAAAGAGCTTTCCATCAACATCAAATCTTTGATTTCAAGGTAATAAATCAAATCCGGTTTTCCTTCGCGAACAAACCGCTGCATTCCAACACACCCCGAACTGATAACAACAGGTTCTGATTGTCCGTCCGACTCAAGTGAATGCAAGTAGCCGTCGGCATAGTAAAATATCTTTTTATCCGATGTGAGTAAAAAGTGAAAGGTAGCATAGTCCGATATGAGATACTCATCGCTACTGTCATATTCATCTTCGTACTCCGGCGAATAGATGTCTTCGACAAAAACCAGTTCCTTGTATCGGTATGTCAGGATTGACTGATCAACCTGCTCAAAATGCGAAGACCAACTTTTAGGAGTTAGTGACACACTTTTAAGGTCTTCGGTAAAATACCAGATCCATCCATCAAACGACTGGTTCTCCGAAGTTATCGAAACAACCAATCGGTATAGGTTTATTGTCCCCGTGTACGTCACGGAATACGACAGTCTTATGTCGGATAATCCTTTGTCAATCGAGTAGGAATCGTCTTTCAAAATGGAATTCGGTCGCATTAAATACACAGACGAATTTAGCAAAGTCGCCGCTTCCCCGTTCCGAGAGTAAAATATCCCATTGTTATTATGGAAAAGGACTTGGGAACAATCTTCATTGAAATGCAGAGATGCTGATTTTTCCCTCTCCCACCAATCATATAATGCTTTCCCAAGAACTCTCGACTCGTTTTCTTTAAATACCACCAACTCATTTTGCGATAATTTGCCGTCGTCACTAACACATACGGAAATCGCATACACAAGCACCCCATCGTCTGAAAGGGCAACCGGATACATATTTTCGCCGAGCAAAACCGGCGGTTGTTCTCTGACACGTTTTTTCACTTGCCATGAGTTTGTGCCCGCTTCTTCATCATAAGCCATGTACACGACTGCAGAACCATTCGGTGACAACGCAAAATGCTTTCCTGCGGAAGCGTCCAACAGTTTTGGCGCATCCTTTTCGCGCGAGTAGATATACAGTATCCCCGATTGATTATCTTTCTTCGAATCAATCAAGTACGCGATTGTATTGCCGTCACAGGATACGCGAAAACAGATCACGTCCGATGCGATCTCTTTTACGGTTTTTCCGTCGAAAAAGATTAGTCGACCCGTTCCGTCACCACTTCGATCCAGAAGCACCGCCGCCGAGTCCCGATCTCCGGAATACTCGACAGTATCCAAAGTCCCCTGCACTTCAACCGTTTCTCCCCCGGACAGAAAGAATACGTTATCTTTTCCCGAAACAATCGCAATGTTTCTTCTCTCTTCTCTGTGTTCGAATTCTCTCACTGGGACAACGGTGGGTGTTGGCGAAGCGACGGGCTGCGTTGTTTCAATCGTGCTCTCGGATGGCGAAGTCTCGACAATCTCTGTTGTAGTCTCTGTCTCCTGCTGATTACGAATGCAACCGGTCAGATCGCTAATAAGCACAAGTAAAATAATGATCCCAAGCATGAAGTTTTTTCCGAGATCGTTATGTTTATTCATTGCCTTTTTCCTTTCATGACTAAGAATTCGCTAATCTT
>JAAYIQ010000046.1 GCA_012523365.1 Clostridiaceae bacterium | reverse complement strand
CGTCGTGGAGCGTGTCGTCCCGAAGCTCGCCGGGCTTTCTTTCTGCAAAAAGGGCAGTCCGAGCGAAATTGCAACCCGGCGATATCGGGAGATCCTTTTGAATATGGGCTAGAGGAGTCTGTTTATTCGCGACGGGGGCGCTCGCTTTATTCCCCGGTCAGAAGTGTACGGCATTTATCAGTTTCTTTTTATGTCGCACGCGGTTATTATGAAAGAGAGTGATAGACGGATAGGGTCCATGATTGGGATGATGCTTAACACGGGAATGAGATGGGGCAGATCCGAGCCGGAACTGTCGGAAAGGGGTACATGATGAATGATGAATACAACACGACTGAATTAAACGATTCGGAGGACGCTGTTGCTGAGGAGATTGACGATCGGGAAGCAATGATTGACGGAGCGAATGCGGAACAAGAAGCGATGATCGCTCAAGAAGTCGTCGAGCAAGAACGGGCTCATACCGAAGAGACTACAGAACCGGAAGCAATTACTGAGGCTCGGGAACCATCGCTCTCGCCGGAACAGGAGAAGGTAATTCAACAGGAGAAGATGGGCGGCATCGAGTCGGTCAAGAAGATCCTGGACAAGGCACGCGTCGCGTTTTTAACGACCGTCAGCGGGAAGCAACTGTTATCCCGCCCGATGTACATGCAGAAGAGAGAGTTTGACGGGACGCTGTGGTTTTTTGCTAAAAGCGACAGCCCGAAGGTCGAGGATATTCGCCGGGACTCGCGCGTCAACGTGCTTTTCGCCGAGAAGGATTATGTTTCGCTTTCCGGCAGGGCGGAAATCGTCGAGAATGATCTGAAAAAGAAAATGTATTGGGGCAAGACCCTCGAGAAGTATTTTGAGACCGACTACAATGATCCGGATATTGTCTTGATCAAGATCGATGCCTTGTCCGCTCAGTTTTGGGAGAAGCCCGGATCTCTGGATTCTCTGTTTAATCGAGTGGACCCGATATCGGAGGGCGAGGGGATAACGGTAGAATTTTAAGCGATGAGTTACGCTCGCCTCGATATCGCGAATCCGGAGAATAAGGACTGCGCCGATTGTTCCGACTGCCCATAATGCGTTATAATCCGAAGCAGAGTACACCTTCGGGAGGACATCGTGAATAACGTTTGGTTTGCCTTCGGTTTGACCTTGTTTGCCGGCTTGAGTACGGGCGTCGGAAGCGTCCTCGCCTTTTTTACCAAGAAGAGCAACACGAAGTTTTTGTCGGTCAGCCTAGGCTTCTCGGCGGGCGTGATGATCTACGTCTCGATGGTCGAGATCTTCTTTAAGGCGCGGGGAAGTCTGATCGATGAACTCGGTTCGGTCAAGGGATCATGGATCACGGTAATCGCGTTTTTTGGCGGGATGCTCCTGATCGGCGTGATCGATAAACTGGTTCCGTCCTCGGAGAACCCTCATGAGCTTCACTCGATCGAGGAGATGAACGAGAAGCATCCGGAAGAAGGACATCATGCCGTTCAGATGCAGAAACGCGAAGAGGCGAAGAAGAACCATAAGCTCCTCCGGATGGGCCTTTTTACCGCTCTGGCCATAGCAATCCACAACTTTCCCGAAGGGCTTGCGACTTTTATTGCCGCTTTACACGAACCGGAAATCGCGATCCCGATCGCCGTAGCGATCGCGATCCATAATGTTCCGGAGGGCATCGCCGTTTCCGTGCCGATTTATTTCGCGACAGGGAGTCGGAAGAAGGCTTTTTTCTATTCCTTCCTGTCCGGTTTGGCCGAGCCGGTCGGGGCTTTGGTCGGTTATCTGATCCTGATGCCGTTCATGAGTGAGACGCTGATGGGCGTTGTTTTCGCGATGGTTGCCGGTATCATGGTATTTATTTCGCTTGACGAGCTTTTACCGTCCGCGCGCGAATACGGAGAACATCACCTCTCGATCTACGGCATGGTCGGCGGCATGGTCGTGATGGCGGTCAGTCTGCTCCTGTTTTTGTAAACGATAACGACGCGAAATGATGGATTCGGGATGCTTTTATTTATATTGGACAGACAGACTGTCACACAAAAAACACGAGCGGTTGTTATGGTGGGTATCGGAGGAAAAGCCGATGAAAGTATTGATTGCGGACGATCATAAGCAGATTTCGTCCATTCTTGAAGAGTACTCCAAAAAGGAAGGCTACAAGACCGTACTGGCTTCAGACGGCGTCGAAGCCATCGAGAAGTTTGATTCCGAAGAGCCGGATGTCGTTCTCCTCGATGTCATGATGCCGCGTAAGGACGGTTTTTCCGTGTGCCGGGAAATTCGCAAGAAGTCAAAGGTCCCGATCATCATGATCACCGCCCGAGGAGAGGATTTCGAGAAAATTATGGGGCTTGAGATCGGCGCGGACGACTATATCGTCAAACCCTTTTCGCCGGGTGAGGTGATGGCGCGGATCAAGGCGATCATGAGGCGGATCGAGCGGGAGAGCGCCCAGCAGGAAGAACTGGTTTTCGATAATTTGACCGTGAATCTGGACGAGTATATCGCGTCCGTCAACGGGGAAGAAATCGCGTTGACCAAGAAAGAACTCGAGATCCTCTGGACGCTTGCCCAGAACCGGAATAAGGTTTTTTCGAGAGAGAATCTGCTGAGCAGCCTTTGGGGCTTCGATTATTTCGGAGACAGCCGAACGGTGGACAGTCACATTAAAAGGCTTCGCGCAAAGCTGGACCGATACGATCATCCGAACTGGAATATTCGTACGATCTGGGGCGTCGGTTATAAATTCGAGGTGTAATCGGATGTTGAAGAGTAAAATCGCACGGAGACTCAGCCGGAATTTCGCGATAGCGTTGCTGATTTTCGCGCTGGTGATCGGCGGAGTTTTTCTCTTGTTATTCCGCAATCAGACGGTGGAGAACCATAAGGATGAGCTTCGGAGGTACGCTGAGCTTCTGGCGAGCGCGCTGACCGGTGCCGATGACCGGGATTTTCGCTCCGGTATGGAGCGGCACGGTGCCTATATACGATTCATCGGAGAGGTCTCCGACACCGAGGTGTGGGTGGTGGACGAGGATCTTCAACTGATTACGCTGGCCAAAGGGCAGGGGATGATGAGCGGCCGCTATAATTACGCGGAATTGCCTGCGGGAGCCGACGAATTGATAGAGGACGTTTTTCGCGGAGACACGGTCTACGGCGAAGGATTCAGTGATTTTCTGGAAAATCCCACGCTGACGATCGGAGCGCCGATCAAAAATTCCAAGGGAGATGTGTGGGGTGCGGTCCTGCTTCATTCCTCGGTTGACGGAACCACCGAGGCGGTCATGCGGGGACTCGTGATCCTGGGGATCAGTATCGTTCTTGCCCTGATCGTCGGAGTCGTTCTGTCCGTATTGTTATCCGATTCATTTACGCGGCCGCTCAACAAGATGAAGGCGACGGCGATTCGGCTCTCGGACGGCGATTATTCGGCGCGCTCGGGGGTGAAGCAAAAAGACGAGATCGGAGCGCTTTCCGAAGTGCTGGATCATCTCTCGGTGCGCCTGGAAGAGGCGAGCCGGCAGAGCGAAAAACTCGAGCAAATGCGTCGGGATTACGTCGCGAATATCTCTCATGAATTGAAAACGCCGGTGACCGCCTTGCGAGGCTCGCTGGAAGCCTTGAACGATCAGGTGGTCTCCGAGCCCGGAAAGGTCGCCGAATACCACCGCAGGATGCTCGGCGAAGCCAAGCATTTACAGCGCCTGGTGGAGGATCTTCTGGAGCTTTCGAGGCTTCAGAATACCGAATTTCCGATCGAAAAGCAGGTGCTGAACATCTGTGACGTGCTCGCGGACGCGAGTCAGAGCGCCTCAGCGCTTGCGCGCGAGAAAGGCATCGCAATACGAACGGATTTCATTGTCCCGCTCATCAGGATGAACGGCGATTACGGCAGGATCCGACAGATGTTTCTGGCGGTGCTCGATAACGCGGTCAAATTTTCGCCGGAGAACGGCGAGATCGAAGTGATCGCATCGGAACAAAGCATATCAATCCGGGACTTCGGACCCGGAATATCCAAGGAAGACATTGAGCACATTTTCGAGCGGTTCTATAAGGCCGTCGACGATCAGAATCGATCCGGTACCGGCCTCGGCCTCTCCATCGCCAAGCATATCGCCGAGCGGCACGGGATCCGTCTTCTGGCCCGCAACCGGGAAGAAGGCGGCGCGGAATTTGTTTTCGAGATTCCGGACCCAAACGAGGCAGATTTTGAGAAATAATCGAAAGGCATCGTTTTTCACCGAAAAAAACACAGTTTCGCCCCAACTTGTTGTTAATCTCGAGTTACAACAAAGTGAAACGGAGGTGAAAGACATGAAAAAATCAAAGAAGATCCTCGTTCTTGTGACGGCGATCCTGACGATCGGAGCGATCGGCTTTACCGTAGCGGCTGCGGCCACATATACAACCCCGGCGGAAGCGGTTGCGGGACTGACCGGACGGACGGAGGAAGACGTCATCGCGGAGAAGACGGAGGAAGAGACCACGTATGGCGCGATCGCCGCGGAAGCCGGAGTTTCCGAAGAGTTTCGTGAAGCGATGATCGAAATCAAGGAAGACCGTTTGGATGCCGCGGTAGAGGAAGGCCGGTTGACCCAAGAAGAGGCCGACGCGATCCTTGCAAGATTGCAGGAGAACGTCGCCAACTGTGACGGAACCGCTCAACATCAAGGTGAAATGAACGGAGAATTCAAACTCGGTTTCGGAAACGGCGGTGAGAAGCGCGGAACCGGAAACGGTGACGGTTCCGGACTCGGCGGACAACGCAAGGGTCAGGGCAGCGGTCAAGGCGGGGGAGCTCGCGACGGATCTTGCGGACTCGGCTAAGACTGATCCGACCAATCACATCTATAAGACTTCCGGAGGTTTCTCCGGAAGCCTTTTTGTTGTCGCGAAAACCATTCGGGATCCCTTACTCGTACTCGAACATCGTATTATAGTCATTCACCTCGCTCAGGTTCACCGTAAAGACCCCCGAATAAGCTTCTGGCCCATAATACACAAATGACGATAAACGTAAGAGTGAAAGCGCGGAGGCTAATTCGCTGTTTACCTCAGAGGAGGAGACGAATATAACTTCAAAGTCTTCGTCACCGACCTGAACGGAAAGAATGATTTCATCTTGGTTGGGACCGGATGTGCCCAGCGCAATATCCATGAACCAAAGATTGTCTGTTGACCGAATCGAAGCATTCTCGATTTCTGCGTATCGATCTTCGACCCGATACGGGGTTCCGACCGAAAAGGAAGTGATTCTGAGGCCGTTTTCGGATAGTCTGGTTAACTTTTCCGTAAAACTCTGTTTCAGCGTTTCGCGAAACTCCTCGGAACCGATCGATTGATCATCCTCAATGCGGGCACGCGCTTCGCGAAACTCTCGGGCATTTTCCGAAAGGATCAAATCAAACATGGATTCCGGGATATAATCGGCGTCTCTGAACCAGTTAAAATCGGAGTTGAGCCTTCCCCCGGAGGTCGGGCGGTAATAATCCTTCCCGTTCTCCGCAGTAAATCGAACATACGTGGTCGAACTGTCGGAAAGATCGCTTGAGATATCAACGACAAGAATGTCTGTTCCCGAAGAGGTACGTGCGAGGCGGGCCGCTTCCGCGAATATCGCCTCGGGAATCGGGGTTATACAGTATGGTTCTTCTGCGTTCCGGAGGATGACGTGTGCCCAGAACTCCGCGGCCGGCATGCCTTGGAGAACCGTCTCGATATCTGTGACTTTCGCTTGAGTATAATACTTTTCTTCGTCGACTGTCAGCGATCGGAATGACCATCGATCGATTAATTGAACGAACGGTTCCGCGTTTAGAAAATGAATCTCAGCGTAGATACTATCCGTATCCAAAAAATCGAAGGCCGTCCCGAAATCGCCGTCCCTCAAGCTTTGAGCAAACGTTTCGGCGCGCTTCACATGATCAAGGTTCGAATAAGTGATTCCTTTACCTCGTGAGTCATTAACGGCAAGGATTCCGAGGCCGATGATCGGGATCGCCAGAACGACGCAGAGGATGGCTGTGATCCATCTGCGGCGGACTTTATTCTTTCTCAGATCGGCGGAAACTTCCTGTTCCGAATTCTCTGCCTCATCGGATTTGAATTCCTCCGGTTCGACTTCTACGGTTTGAAGGCCGCTCAACACCAGAGGCGCGTTCATCGAATCTGATTTGTTCGAACACCGGTCGCAGGTCGCGAAGTGTTCTTCGATTGCTGTACGCGTTGCCTCCGAGCAGTCTCCCGAGGCGTATACCGGCAGAAGGTCTGACACAATATCGCAATCGAGCATCGTCTTCCTCCGTCTCACTTGGGGTCATTATGATAAAATAATATCGGTAGATTCGAAAATATACAACCATACGAGGAGGAAGAAGATGGAATTTCTAAAACTAGCCGCGAAAAGACATTCCGTTCGAAAGTATAAAGACGCTGCCGTTGAGCCGGAAAAAATCGACATGATCCTGGAGGCCGGGCGCATCGCGCCGACGGCGGCGAACCGCCAACCGATCATGATCTATGCGGTTCAAGGCAAGGAAGGGCTGGATGTCGTTCGCGGAGCGGCGAATTTCTTTGGGGCTCCGCTTGTATTTGTGGTCTGCGGAGACAAAAAGACTGCGTGGCAGCGCTCGTATGACGGTATGATCGCAACGGATATCGATTCCTCGATCGTCACGGATCACATGATGCTCGAGGCGACCGAGCTAGGGCTCGGAAGTGTCTGGATCTGTAAATTTGACCCGGTGGTATTGAAGAAGGGCTTCGGGATGCCCGAAGCCTTGGAGCCGGTCAATATCCTGGCGGTCGGTTACAGCGACGATGCCGTGAAGTCGCCTGATCGGCATGACACGCAGAGGAAGACAAAGGATGAACTGGTGACATTTATTTAGAGGTGACCGGACCGGTGATCACACCCGAAATTAAGCCCGTGACGGTAAAAGACCTAATCACGTGCTGTGTCATCACGGATCTATCGGATCAATGCGTTGGGCACGCTTCTTTTTGATCAGAAGAACAGTTGCGATGGAACCGGTGACAAGGACAGCTACCGCAATAATTACGGGTATTTTCCAATTGAAAGAATGACTCTTCTGCGCATTCAAATGGAATGTGATATCCATTGTCCAGACAGTATCCGAATACGGTCCTTTGTGTGGTAGTTCGCGAATCACCTTGATACTTTGCGGTTGTTTTTCATATACAAGCGTTTTGTTTCCGGCAAAAAGGATTCCGTCGTCACCGGAAGTGACCAGTGCAACGTCGATTTCGTCGCCTATGAGCGATGTTAATTCTACGACCCACCGTTTTTCAATTTCCTGCGGGGTTGTTTCCGAATGAGTTACCTGTGTGTGTGCTTCGATGGCCACTATATTTTCATTCATTGACAGATCGAGATAAGTTAAGCGGTTGTTATCGCAATATAGATAGCGAAGGAGTCCGTTTGTCGACACGTCCAGTTCAGAGAGATTGTTGGAAGAGCATGTCAATGATGAAAGAAGCGGAAGATTTGAAACATCCAAGGTCTCAATTGCGTTCTTTTCACAATTAAGCAACTCAAGCACAACATTTTGTGCAAGATCGAGTGACTCCATATTATTGGACGTGCACGATAACGAAATCAGCATTGGGTTTTTTGAAAGGTCGATTAGATCCAGTTGATTGTTATCACATGAAAGTCGGGTCAGAACGACATTCTCGGAAACATTTAGTTCCGAGAGTTGATTCGAAGAGCAGTTGAGGTCCGTCAGAAAAGCATTTGACGATACATCCAATTTTGTGATCTGATTGGAAGAGCAATTAAGTGTCAACAGATTTTTGAAAAACGAAATACCGGTAAGATCTTTGATGTTTCTATCGGAAACGTTCAAATATGTCCAATCGGACATCACTTTGATATGATCCGCAGATATGACCCCCGATTCCGAAGCGCCAAGATCAAGCAAAATGGTTTCCGTGATATATTCCCTGAATTTAGGATCGGGAAATGCTTTCTCAAAGGTTTCTTCGGAACCTGCAAACACATTTGTTCCGATAAAAACAAGACTCACAGAAACACACACAAGAATAACGATGATTGATTTCATGCAGATTTTCATTAATTGTTCTCCTCGCATCATTCTATACCAGTCCGGAAATAAGTTTCTTTGCTGATTCAGCAATTTGAGAAAACTACGATTTCTGCTTCTCTGTCTTCGACTTTTTTCCGTGCAACAGGACAATCGTTATTACGGCCGCCGAAACGGCAATGAACGCAACAGCAGAAATAATGATGATGGTTTTATTTGAGATTGCCGACTCGGATGAGATAGCGGTCTCACTCAGGTCAATAGAGTAACCGGCGAAAACCCCCAACTTTCCGATCGGTTTTTCAAATCGAACCACCGACGGTTGCTCAGAGTATGTGATCACACCCGTATTCGCACTGAAAGTTCCGGAGTCTGTCAAACGAATGTCAGACAAGTCGAAGTCATCTCCGAGAATCTCCCGGATGTTGATCATCCACTGACCGTTAAAGGTGCTGGGCCTGACATTCGTGTATATGATCTGTTCTCCAAATATTAAATTAACACCGCTTGCATGCTCATTAAGCAGAATTTCCTTTAATCGGTTCATGGAACAATCCAATTTCATCAGTTGATTTACATGAGATAAATCCAGTCGGGTCAGGTGATTTCCGAAACACATAAGATGACGAATCGACGGATTTGCGGATAAATTTAAAGCATCAATTTGATTGAGGGAACAATCAAAATAGCGTAGTTCGACGTTCCGGGAAATGTCAAGTGAGGAGAGTTGATTCTCACTGCAGTTCAGTGTATCGAGCATCAAGTTGGCGGACACATCCAATTCGGTTAACTGATTTGATGCGCAGTTCAGACCGCTCAACTCTAAATTCTTTGAAACATCCAGATCTGTCAACTGATTTGAAGAGCAATCCAAATAATACAGATTTTCGAAGTATTCGATACCCTTTAGACTGGTAATTCCCATTGCGGGAACATAGACTTCCATGACATTCCTTATCCGCTCCATCTGATTCTTCGTAAGGTTACCCGTCTCCGAAACTTCCGCATCATATAGGTACTTGTCCATAATCCACTCGCGAAAAGCAGAGTCGGGAAACGCTTCCACAACGGTGATACCCGAATCTGCATACACGGGTTTGGCCACTCCCAATCCGAAAACGGACAAACAGAGGGATATTCCCACAAAAAAGAAAAAGGCTCGTTTCATCGTTTCTTACCTCATCACTTTCTAATCAAAAAGATAGATCCTCATATTACCCTGTCGGCAGCGGATCATTATTCAGAAAATTATGCGAATCCGTTCTTAGACTGTGAACAAAAAATTGCAATCATGATCCCTGAAATTTAACATTCTTTGGCATTCTAACAAATCGAACACATATTTGTCCAGAATTATTACAACAAAAACTTTTAAACTGCGTAACGAGCGAAAACATAATAAAAGATAATCAATTTCATATCGTAACGGTCGGAAGGGGCGTGTTATGAGTGACGACTACAAAACGAATTAAATGAACGATGCGGAAGATGATGTTGCTTTTGCAGTCTAAGATATTCCGGTACCAAGCCGGGATCAAACCAATTCTTTCCTCATCAACACCGCTTCACCGTAAGAGGAAGCGAAGGTCTTTACCGGAATGAAGTCGAATTTTCTGTAGAGCATATCAGCCTCTTCGGTCGCCAGATACAGCTCTTTGAACCCGAGCCGGATCGTCTCGTCGATCAACCTGTCAATTAAAGCCATCGAGATATCCCGCCCCCGATGAAAGGGGTGGATGTAGAGCGCTGCGATAAAAGGTCCGACGTCGGTCATTCCGTGATCTGAATTCCACAGGCTGATCATGCCTGCCGGTTTGGAATCATCGATGGCGATCAGAGTCATGGGAGTATGGTCACGTCCGACGGATTCGGAAAACTTTCTGAGCGTACGGTCCAAAGAACCGTCGGATTGACTTCCCCAAAGACCGTACGCCCAACTCGCGCAACAATCGATGTGTTCCGGCCGGTCCGCGAGACGGCAGATCTCAAGCGGCTCATTCCGCCGCACACGATAGAGAAAATGAGGCATATCCACTCCGCGATAGTGCTTAATGAAGTGCTTGGTACAAAACATGCCGAGTCGTTTGGCGACCGCGCGGGAGGCAAGATTGGTGCATCGGATGATCGCGAAAAGCTCATCGGCATGAAGGCTCGAAAAGGAATAATCTTTGACGGCCGTCGCCGCTTCCGCCGCGAAGCCCCGGTGCCAGAACTCTTTGGCGAAAAGATATCCGACCTCAAGGACGGTTTTTTCCAACGGAGTTTGATTCGTAAGGCCGCATTGGCCGATCATCCGGCCGGTTTCCTTCAATACGACCGCCCAAAGGCCGTACCCGTTCTCACGATAGGAAGTTTGCATTTTCTTCAGCCAAGCGAGCACTTCTTCTTCCCGAAAAGCGCCCCCGTACGCATACATCACTTCATCGTCCTGAAGGATTGCGCGGAGCGCCGGAAGGTCTTCGGTGGTCATTTCTCGTAATATCAGTCTCGATGTCTCGATGATCATCTGTCCTCCGGTCTCCTTCACATAATATGAAACAATGAAGAAATTAACATTGCCGATTATCGCGTATGAGCGCTCGATCGGATCGGGAGGAGCACTTTGCGAAATCTTCTGTCGATCACTTCTTTCAGCAATCATTTTTTATGTTATAATAACCCAAAACAATAACGGAGAGCATCGCAGATGTCAAATTTTGTAGCCGGACTTATTGTATTGTTTGGTCTCGTGCTTCTCGTTGCGTCGATTGTTCTTCTGATCCTCGTTTTGCATTATCGTAAGAAGGCGAATCGCTATGCGCGCGCCGTAGGTCGTATGGATCACTTCATCAAGTGGATGCACGCACAAAAGCGGATCAGCGACTACGAATACAAAGTGGTTACCCAGGATCCCGGATCTGCGCCGCCCGCTCAATCTTCGGCCGAACGTTTCCCGTCTCCCGCGACCCAATCGCCTTTTGTTCCGCTGTCGGCTTCCCGTGTGGAGTCACTCGGAACCGAGCAATCGGAGTCGACGGCATCTGTTTCCCGGCAGACTCTTTCCGACGCAAGTGCCGAGCGTTTACCGGTCCGCGAGAAGAAATCATTCAACGCGATGAATATTCTCCTGATCATCGGAGTGATGTTGATCATTTTGGCCGGAGCCGTTTTCGTGACGACGACATGGCATATGCTCCCGCCGGTCGTGCGTATCGTGGTTGTCTGCTCTTTTTCGGCGATCTTCTTTATTGCGTCGGCGGTGGCGGACAAAGCGCTTGGGATCCCGAAGACCGCGCTGTCTTTCTATGCGATCGCGTCTGTATTTCTGCCGATATCCGCCCTGGCCGTCGGTTTCTTTGAATTGGTCGGCCCGTATTTTTCCTTGAGCGGAGACGGTCGTTATTGGGTGTTTTTCGCGGCGAGTGCCGTTCTGGGAGCGGCTTGCTTTTTCGGCGCACGAAAGTATCGATACGCGATTTTTGCGGAGGCGACCCTTTATTGCCTGACTTCCGCGTACATCTGCATGCTTGCCGCATTTGATCCCGACAGGGCATGGTTTGTTGTATTCCTTTATCTGTACGCGGCGTTGTTGATCTTCATCGGACATCTGATCCGGAAAAATCCGGAAAGAGAATTGCCCTTGGACTATATTTTCCGCCGAATCCCGGGCTTTGCGGTGATCAACTCGCTGGCAATCGCGGTCATCGGTGTGCTTTTGCCGACTTTCGGACTGCCTGCGGGAATTCCCGCGATTCTGCTCTCGCCGTTTTTCCTGTTGAGCATTTTTCGAGGCAAAAACAGTTACGCGGGAACGATACCTTTCGCGATACTATTGACGACCGGACTCTTGCGTTTATATACGGGAGAGCATTTTATCGGTTATGTATGGTTGGCAGTCGCGGGAGTAGTTGTGCTCGCCGTTGTCGGAACGCTGTCGATTTTTCCGGAGAAGATGCGGAAGTGGTTTACTGTCGTTACCGTCGTTTTTTTGACCGCAGCCTATGCGCTCCAGTTTTTTGAAGCGCTGAACCGGAGCGGGTCAACCGTTCTTCTGGTGGCGGCTACGGTCGTTTTACTTGTCGCTTTGTTGTATGTGGCGTACCGAAACAAGGAGCGTTGGGTATTGCTCCTCGCCCCGTTTATTGCTGTTTCGGTCATTATCGCATTTGTGATGCTTTTCGAGAATTATGATCTTCCGTTCGGGAGCATGCTTGCCATATTATCCGGAATCTTTTTTGCCGGAAGCGCAATCGCGGACAAGAAATTTAAGCTTTCCCCGCGTACACCGGTTTCCGACATCCTGTTTTCTTTGCTGTGTTTGTTCGGCGGATTCGTATCGATTGATACCGGTTGGGGCAAGGCGGCCGGGAACTATTCTCTGACATTGGCGGACGGGTTGGTTCCTTTTGCGACCCTTCTTTCGATATTGGCCTTCATTATGCTCGAGAAGCGATCGGTCACGATCCTGCCGAAATCTTCGTCGGTTGCGGGAGGATTTATTCCCGTCGTCTTCTTTCTTTGCTCTTTTCCTGTTTACTTATTCGCTGAAGAATTTATTGACGCGAGTTGGGTATTTGTCGTCTTCTACGCGCTGACGGCATTACTTGGGATCTGGGCGTGGATCAACACAGAGAGCTTGCATTTGCCTCGCATGCTTCACCTCGGGGCTTATGGCACGATGATCGCACTCGGCGTTTTCCTCCGGGTGTTTTTCGGGGCAATCGGAGAAGATTATATGGTGCCGGTCGTCGCGTGGATCGCGGTCGCCTATTTGTGCGTATGTGTTCTGCTGAAAACGATCGGGAAGTCTTTTTCGGAAAAATCCGCGGGATTTGCTGCTTTTTCTTTTACTGCCGGTGCGTCCGTATATGTTGCGCTTATGCTGTCAGCCCAACTCTGGGCGGGAGTGGATTCCGTGTTTTTCACGGTTCTGATCCCCGCAATCGCGGCCTTTGCTTTTTGCGCGATTGCCGGTGCTTTTTTGTTAATCGATAAAAAAATGCCGGCGGCATTGGGGCATATCGGGCGGGTCGGCGTGTACGGGTTATCGCTCTTCTCGGCGATCCTGATTGTGTCCGTCGCTTTTCGGGAGGAAGTTGCTTGGATCGCTGTCATTTATCTTTTCGCGATCATGTCTTTGGCCTATCGCTATCTGTCCGGGACGTCAGTTCGGGTCGTGTGGTTCGATATGCTCCTGATATACGGTGCTTCTTTCGTATGGATCGCGCATGTCGACGATTCGGAGCGTGAGTGGTTCGGCATCCTGATCATGGTTATCGTCTATATCGCGGCGGCGGCTTTCGGACGTTGGAGACACGCGAAGATCTTTGCGCCTCAAACAGAAGCATCGACCGATGCCGGGAAGCTCGCAGATTGGCCGACGCTGACTTCGGTCCTTTCGGCGATCGCTCTTCTTTCTCTCGGAGAGTACGCGCGTTGGGTCGCGCTGATCCTTTTGGGATTATACGCTCTTTCTTTTCTCAGGAGGACAGCTTCGGAATCGGGAGACCGGATCGCCGCAACGATTGCCGCGCTCTGTCTTCTGCTTTCGATTTGGATCCAGCCGCTCGTTGAGATCCCGGACATCATCATTCTCGAATTCAATCTGCTTGCGCTGATCGGATTTTTTGTACTGATCGATCGCCTGATCTGGAATAACGAAACTTCACATACGCTTGTCTTTGCGTCGTCGTGCGTGTCTCTGGCGATCGCGGGTATCGCGGCTACTGTTACGGGAGACGTTACCGACTCCCTGATCGTCGGGACCGCCTCATTTCTCATGCTCGTCTTTTCGTTCCTGTTAAGGCGGAAGCGCTGGTTCATCACAGCGGAGGTGACGCTGATCATTCTTGTGTTGTACATGACGCGCACGTTCTGGGCGACGCTTTCCTGGTGGGTCTATCTCTTGCTGGTCGGACTGGTCCTGATCGGACTGGCCGCAGCAAACGAGATCTCCAAGCAAAACGGCGAGAGACTGTCGGAGAAGGTGAAACACCTGTTCCGGGACTGGGATTAACCGTTGGGAGTTTTGTCCCCCCCTGTTCCTTGGCGAAAATAACCGACTCTCCCTAGTATCCGTAATATGGCTCGCACGGCGGAGCAATGGTAGAAAATTCGATAATCGGATCTTGATCGTAGACGAATATATCTTCACGACGGCTGTCGGTGCCCGTGACGCCTTGTTGGGCAGCCAGAATATCCGCGGACGGGATGTCATAAGTGATTCTGGCGAAGAACTTGCAGTCGCCTGCGGTTCCGTTGAAATACTCATTCCACACAGGACGGTCGGTGTTTGCGGGGTGAAGATAGACCCGAATCAGCGTCAACTCGTGGGGTTTGAGCGGAGGAACCGGGACGATGGCGTACTCGTACAAGTAGAAGTGAGATTGAACAACGGGGCGATAACCGATCATGAGTTCGCCGGCCGGGCTGATTTCTTCCTGATTATTATAGATTTTGATTGTTACATATGCGGGGCGATACATGGCCGTTTTTGAGGGCTGAAGAAAATCAACATTCAATGGATTGACGCCGCTCATATCGCTGAGTTTTTTCATTTCTTCTTTCATCGTGTGGGAAACTTGATTTTTTACCTCTTGAGGCAACTCATCTACGGAGACTCCGAGCTCGGCGGCGGCAGTCTGATAGGCAATGTCCAGACAGTAATCCATCCCCACTTCGGAAAGTTCCGCAAAATTCGGCAGATTCGGGGGGATCCCGACCGATGCCAGCCCATAATCAATAAGACCCGTCACCGCTTTTCGCAAAAAACTCTGCGCGTCATCTCCGAGAAACTCGAAACGATCCACGATAATATTGACGACCGTTTTCTTCAAATCGGAGTACGCCGTTCGGATTCCTTCGTAAATATCCTCCAAAAGGCTCATGTAGTCGGACCATATTTTTGCCAACCCGCTTTTTTCCTTCAGTGTCAATTTGAAGGATGCTCCCGGCGGAAGCATTCGATCAAGAACTTCCTGGTATTGCTCCCGGGTTGTATTGGGATACAGGTACATATGCAAATCATAAGGCAGAAGGAAGTCGCCGGTTTTGTTGTTGGTGATACTGAAGCTCATTTCTTCCGCTTGGATCGGACGGGTCACCTCGTAATACTTATCGCATTCGTATAGCGCCCAACGAGGTGGTTCATAACAGTGAAAATCTGCGGAAGGGAGGCCTGTATTTACGGGAACTTCCTCCGGAGGGTAAGTAATAGGGGGTATGTCCAATATATAGAGCTCGCTGTCACCCGTGTAGAAGATCACACCCGTCTCGGAGACGATCGGAATCACCGCACCGGGATAATCACTCGGAATATAATAAACGATACGAACATAGTACTCTATCGTTTCTTTGCCCAATGCGGAGAGATCCGGAGCGAATTTGGAGAAGTCGACGCGGTAGTAGCCGGAGTAAACACTATGCGCCGGACTCGATTCTTTCTTACTGAATACAAGTCCGTCCGGGCTCCGTAATTGAGCCGATCCGGGTTTAAACGGCACGGACGTGATTTGAAAATCGCTCTCCACACGATTTGCGCTCATGTCACTCATGTAAAACTGCCAAGTAGGGTCCTTGCCGGCATAAAATACATTCGATTTGCCGCTTACCGTAAAGTAATTGCCCGCGTTATAGGGGTTTTCGTGAACATATATTGTCGGCGGCTCGGGGAGATTTTCCGCATACGGTATCAGGTCAGAGACCGAGTCAATGCCCGGTGTTCCGTAAATCACCAGAAAATCCGATGAGGTCACGCCGAGAATATTTGAGTCCTTATCCATCAGAATGGCTCGAACATATAAAGGATACTGCGACATGGGAAGAAGCGTATGATTTTCTCCGAGCGAAAAAGAATCGCCAGTGTTCTCTTCGGGCGATCCCGGATCCGAATTGCTCCCCGTCAGCGCGTTCATTATCGCGGAGAAATCCAACTTAAACTCGAAACGACCGGGATCAATCTTTCCTTCGGCCAACAGCCCGGAAGGTTTCTCGCCGGCATAATCGAATCCGCAGAGGAAGGGTGTACGGCTGATTTGCCATACGATGTGATCTGCGGCGGCACTCTCGTGTTCCACTTGGAACCATCGGGCGGCCGTAACTCCCGCAATAATCAGTACTCCGTCTTCTTCGACATATTTCGGAGGCGGAGCCGGGAACGGTGAGGGCGTCGGTGAAGGAGAAGGGGACGGAGTCGGTGGCGCTATCACCCGAAAAACCGGAGTTAGGTTATACCACGTAAAACTGTTCCCGATGTATACGTCGACACGAAAAACGCAATTCGACGAGACTACGGACGGAATCGTAAGATCGTACTTGCCTTTGTTATCGATCCCGGTTGCGATCGTCGAAAAAGTCTTGCCTCCGTCATTGCTGAAATAGATGGTGATTGTGACCGTTCTGCCCGAATCGAGGCTCCATTTCAGCGTAAACGCCGATCCGCCGATCAATTCAGCGTCGGCTGCAGGTGTCTCGATGTTAATGATGTCCGATGGATTGGTTCCCGGAAGATCCTCGTTACGGATCACTTCCGTAAAGATCGGAAGTGAAGGGATCGGAACGATCGGGATGATCGGAACGATCGATATGTCCGGAACGAACGGCAGGACCCCGGTCGGTGACGTTGAAGGTTCCGTCTTTTCGGAGATATCCGGAAGAATGGAACCGTCCGGTGCGGGCGGGCGGCCGAAGCTGTCCGAAATCAATAGTTTAGCGTTTTGAGCACAATCCCGGAACGGGAGGCCTTCGAAAGAGACTTCACGAAAATCAAAGTCAGCGGGATCGATGACCTCCGCCTGGATCTGCTTCGCTTCTTCAATAAGTCGATTCATTTCAGCGGCGGGGATTCCGGAGGATTCACTCCCGTTGCTCTTCCGGGCGTCGAGGCCCGAGCACCGGGCGATCAGGAGAAAAATCAGTACGACGAGCAGAATAACGGCAACGGTGATGAGGAGCACACGAGTCAAAAAAGGGTTACGCTGTTTCATCCTTCAACCTCCGATTATATGGACACCGGATCAAGTCGGGAAAACGATGAACGGCAACTTTTGCCGAAAAGCGAATTTGTATGGCACAAATTATACAGTAATATGTGACATATGAACATAGAGACGGTCCGCAATAAACGTCGACGGGATCATCACTTGCGCCGGATCGGATTATTCAGAAACGGAATGCGTTTGGATGTTTATAGCTTTTCGAAAACGGCCTCTTTGATCAGTTCAAGATCCGGAGCTCCCGGTCGGTACTTTCGGGCAATACCTGTGGCGGTTGAATGCGCCGAACTTCTTTTTGTTGTCAATATTCCATGCAATCGAACCAAAATAGCCAGTACATATTTACTCAAAGCTTGGGTTCGCCTATAATCAATGAGCACTTGCGCAGGCAGCAAAACATTTCGGTATTTCGGCGATTCTTTCGTTATCAACAGGTACAGATTGAATAACGATCATTTCTGCGAAGCAGATGCGAATGGATTCATGAGAATAACGATCGTTTTGCTCTCCGAATCGATCTGAAACGTTATAATTGGAAAAAACACGCAGGAATTCAAAAGAACTGCTTGCACAATCGTTTTATATGCGATATACTCTTTCCTGCGCGACTTTTCGCGTATGGCGAAGATGCCGGAGATTGCCGTCGACACCGCGTGCTGCGCGAACTGACGGGTAACTTCGGCGGAGAAGTCCGGACAAGGATCCGGGCGCAACCATGAAGGCAGCGTGTGTTTTGTAACGGACACATGCCCAGGCCCAAAGTGCCGGCGCTTTGCGCGGTAACTGGTTTCCTGGGTTTTCTGACGGGTACAGAAGAAACGCCCGGCAAGGTTGTATAAGCAGCAACGCAAACGGAGGTACTGAGATGGCTACCAGGCAAAAGGTAAGAATTAAACTAAAGGCATACGATCACGAGCTCTTGGACCAGAGCGCGGCGAGAATCGTTGAGACTGTCACCCGGACAGGCGCAAGCTTTTCCGGCCCGATTCCGCTCCCCACGGAGAAGGAAATCACGACGATCCTTCGTTCCCCGCACAAGTACAAGGACTCCAGAGAGCAGTTTGAACTGCGTACGCATAAGCGTTTGATTGACATTTTCGCGCCGAACCAGAAGACGGTTGACGCGTTGATGAAGTTGGACATGCCTGCAGGCGTGAGCATAGAGCTCAAGGTTTAGCAGGCACTCACCGGCCGCCGAAGCAGACCCGAGGCGGCCGTGGTCATGTTCCCGGTAAATCGCGGGAACCAATAACCGAAGGAGGATAGAAGGAATGACCAAATTCATGCTCGGCCGCAAAGCCGGAATGACACAGTTGTTTGATGAGAAAGGGATCGCGATCCCGGCTACCGTAATCGCTTGCGATCCGATGTTCGTCATTCAGAACAAGACCGAAGAAAAGGACGGCTACAAGGCGGTAAAGGTCGCTGCGGGCGACATCCGTGAGAAGCTCGTCAACAAACCCGATAAGGGGCAGTTTGCCAAGGCGAACGTTCCCGTGAAACGCGTCGTTCGCGAATACAACACGGACGCGGAGTACACACTCGGGCAGGAGATCAAGGTATCCGATATGTTTGCGGTCGGCGATCGGGTCGATGTCAGCGGCGTATCCAAGGGTAAGGGTTTTGCCGGAAACATCAAGAGACACAACCAGAGCGGCGGTCCGGAAGGCCACGGCTCAATGTATCACAGACGTGTCGGATCGATGGGTCCCGGTTCGGATCCCGGACGCGTTGTCAAGGGCAAGAAAATGCCCGGACATATGGGTGCGGCTAATTGTACGGTTCAGAATTTGGGCGTCGTCCTCGTAGACGGCGAGCGGGGGATCCTCGTTCTCAAAGGTGCGATCCCGGGCCCGAAGGGCGGCTTGATTTCAATAGAGTCGTCCGTGAAGGCGTAATATTCCGGCAGAAGGAGGATCATAAAATGGCTAAGATTGACGTTTATAACATGGACGGAACCGTAAGCGGACAAATGGACCTGTCCGATGAGATTTTCGGCATTGAGCCCAACGAGTCCGCAATGCATACGGTCGTGTTGAACCAATTGGCGAACCGCCGGCAAGGTACTCACTCGGCGAAGACTCGCCACGAGGTCAGAGGCGGAGGCCGTAAGCCTTATCGCCAGAAGGGAACCGGACGCGCTCGTCAGGGCTCCAGACGTGCTGCTCAGTACGTCGGCGGCGGTATCATTTTCGGGCCGAAGCCGAGAGATTACAGTTACACGGTCCCAAAGAAGATCAGACGGCTTGCAATGAAGTCTGCGCTCTCCTCGAAGATGATCTCGCAGAGCATCATCGTTTTGGATATGCTTTCTTTTGAAGAGATGAAGACAGCCCGTATGGTCGGTGTTCTCAAGGCGTTGAAGATTGAGAGTCCGGCACTGTTTGTACTAGCCGAGAAGAATCTCAACGTTGAGAAGTCGGCAAGAAACATCCCGGCGGTGAAGACGGCACTCGTTAACACGATCAACGTTTTCGACATTCTGAAATATGATCGGTTCGTCATCACCAAGGACGCCGCCATGAAGGTACAGGAGGTGTACGTATGAATATGACGCCGCAAGACATCATCATCAAGCCGATATTGACCGAGAAAAGCTCGGGAGACGTAGCGGTCGGAAAATACACGTTTGAAGTCAATAAGACCGCGACCAAGACTCAGATTAAAGATGCGGTCGAGAAGCTTTTCAACGTGAAGGTTCTTTCCGTCGCCACCGCGAATTACGAAGGCAAGATGAAAAGACAGCGCTATTCGCTCGGAAGAACGCCGTCTTGGAAGAAGGCAGTTGTGACGATCGCAACCGAATCGAAGGATTCCTCTTACTTGGGCAAGGGCGGCAAGACCACTAAGGTTTCCGCGAAGTATAAGACATCCATCGAAGAATTCGGGTTCGGCCAATAAGGCCTGATGAATGAAGGAGTGAAGAACAATGCCAGTAAAAGAGTATAATCCCACATCTCCCGCAAGACGTCAGATGTCGGTGACCGACTTTTCCGTCTTGACCGATAAGAAACCGGAAAAGGGACTTCTGGTCTCCGCGAAGAAGACCGGCGGCCGTAATTCATACGGTAGAATCACCGTTCGCCATATCGGCGGAGGAAACAAGAGAAAGATTCGCGTAATCGACTGGAAAAGAAACAAGGATCAGGTTCCCGCGACGGTTGCGGCGATTGAGTATGATCCGAACCGTACGGCATTCCTTGCGCTTTTGCAGTATGCCGATGGGGCGAGAACCTACATACTGGCTCCACACGGTCTTTCCGTCGGCGATAAGGTAGAGAGCGGAGTCGGTGCGGATATCGTCATCGGGAATGCTCTTCCGATCGACAATATCCCTGTCGGTACAATGATTCATAACATTGAAATGAAGCCCGGCAAAGGATCTCAGATGGTTCGTACCGCCGGAGCCGGTGCTCAACTGATGGCAAAAGAAGGCAAATACGCCCAGATTCGTCTCCCTTCCGGAGAGGTTCGGATGATTTCCGTTCTTTGTCGCGCAACAATCGGAAAGGTCGGCAACGTCGAGCATGAGAACGTTTCTTTCGGTAAGGCCGGTCGCAAGCGTCACATGGGAGTTCGCCCGACCGTCCGCGGCGTTGCGATGAACCCTTGTGATCACCCGCACGGCGGTGGTGAGGGCAAAGCCCCGATCGGTATGCCCGGACCGGTTACCCCTTGGGGTGTTCCGACCTTGGGTAAGAAGACCAGAAACAAGCGCAAGCTGTCCGGCAAGTACATTGTCAAGGGCAGAAAGTGATTGAAGGGAGGAAGAACGTCATATGAGCAGATCAACTAAGAAGGGCTATTTCGTTCAGGACGCTCTGATGAAAAGAGTGAAGGCGATGAATTCCGCCAACGAGAAAAAAGTACTGAAAACATGGTCCCGTGCTTCCGCCATATTCCCCGAAATGGTCGGACATACCATTGCGGTTCATGACGGAAAAAAGCACGTGCCGGTTTATATTACTGAAGAAATGGTCGGGCATAAACTCGGAGAGTTCGCTCCTACCAGATTATTCAGAGGTCATGCCGGCGAGAAATCGTCTAAGGCACGCTGATTGCGGCACGTCGAAGGGAGGAACTGACAAGTGGAAAAGAAAGTCATGAGCAAGGACTATATGGAGCAGAACCGCGAGGAAATTCTCGCGAAGTACGCTGTCCCTGCCGGGAAGAACAATAAACCTCAGCTTCTGAGCAAGAAAGAACGTAAGGTTCTCGGAGTCGGAAAAGACGAAGGGAAGGCGATCGCGAAGTATATTCGGATCAGTCCTCAGAAAATTAAAGTGGTTATTGATCTGATCAAGGGAAAAGGCCTGGACGAAGCGTACGCGATTCTTCTCTATACTCCGAAGGCCGCGTCCCCTGTTCTGACCAAGGCGCTGAAGTCTGCGGAGGCGAATGCCGTTATTAAAAGCTTGAGCCGTGACGCGCTCTTTGTTGCGGATGCATACGCGAATCAGGGACCGATCCTGAAGCGTTTTATTCCCAGAGCAAGAGGTTCCGCAACGCGTATCAACAAGAGAACGAGTCATGTGACGGTAGTTCTCAAGGAAAGAGAATAAGGAGGGTTTCGAGAATGGGCCAGAAGGTTAATCCCCATGGTTTGCGGGTCGGAGTCATCAAAGGCTGGGATACGCGTTGGTATGCTGACAAGAATACTTTCAGCGAATATCTGGTTGAGGACAAAGCGATTCGCAAGTTCGTTAAGAAGGAATGCTTCAACGCAGGCATTACCAATATAGAAATTGAGCGTAAGGGTGCGGACAGAACGATGATCATCGTTAACGCCGCGAAGCCCGGAATCATTATCGGACGTCAGGGCGCCGGAATCGAGGATTTCAAGAAGAAGCTTTTCGAGAAGTTCAATAAAAACTACTTCGTCGATATCCGCGAGGTGAAGTCTCCGGACACAGCCGCTCAGCTGGTCGCCGAAAGCATTGCCGCTCAACTTGAGAAGCGTATCTCCTTTCGCCGCGCGATGAAGCAGGCGATGATGAGAACGATGAAGGCCGGAGCCAAGGGTATCAAGACTCAGGTTGCCGGACGTCTCGGCGGCGCGGAAATCGCACGTACCGAACACTATCACGAAGGAACAATTCCGCTTCAGACATTGCGTGCGGATATTGATTACGGATTTGCCGAGGCAAATACCACATACGGCCGTATCGGCGTCAAAGTGTGGATATACAAAGGTGAGATCCTCACCGCCAAGAAGAAGGCGGTCATTACCGAGGAAGGGGGCGAAGACTAATGCTTCTTCCCAAGAGAGTAAAACACAGAAAACAAATGAGAGGTCGGATGACCGGCAAGGCGACTCGCGGTAATTTTATCGCATACGGAGAGTACGGGATTTATTCAACGGAACCCTGCTGGATTACATCCAATCAGATCGAGGCCGCGCGAATCGCGATCAATCGTTATGTTAAGAGGGGCGGACAGGTTTGGATCAAAATATTTCCCGACAAGCCGGTTACCGCCAAGCCCGCCGAGACCCGAATGGGATCCGGTAAAGGATCTCCGGATCACTGGGTTGCCGTGGTCAAGCCCGGACGGGTGCTTTTCGAGATTGCCGGCGTAACCGAGGAAGTTGCTCGGGAAGCCATGCGACTTGCGGGACACAAGCTCCCTTGCAAGACGAAGTTTATTGCGAAGGAACAGGAGGGTGAGACAAATGAAGGCTGATGAAATCCGTGCAAAGTCCGGAGAAGAGCTGACGAAAGAACTGCTCGCTCTTAAAGAAGAACTTTTCAAGCTTCGTTTCCAGCATGCGACCAACCAGCTGGAAAATCCGCTCCGCCTGAGCGCCGTACGGCGTGATATCGCCAGAGTTAAGACGATCATGCGTGAGCAAGAGCTTAAGGCTAAGAAGTGAAAGGGGACAGGCAGATGAGCGATCGTAACCTCAGAAAAACACGCGTAGGTATCGTGTCGAGTGACAAGATGGACAAGACCATCGTCGTTTCGGTCACCGAACATGTGAGACATCCGCTGTACAAGAAGATCATTAAAAGAACATACAAGTTGAAGGCGCATGACGAGCAAAACGAATGCGGAATCGGAGACAGAGTAAAGGTCATGGAGACTCGTCCTATTTCTCGCGAAAAGCGCTGGAGACTGATTAGCATTATCGAGAAGGCGAAATAGTTCGTGCCTTAACGGTTTACGGCTGAAGGAGGAAATCAAGCATGATTCAGGTTGAATCGAGACTTAGGTCCGCGGACAACACCGGCGCGAAAGAACTCGCGTGCATCAAGGTTCTCGGCGGATCCAAAAGAAGATACGCAAACATCGGAGATGTTATCGTTTGCTCGGTCAAAACAGCGTCCCCGGGAGGGGTTGTCAAGAAGGGCGATGTCGTGAAGGCGGTCATCGTTCGATCAAAGACCGGCGTTCGCAGACTCGACGGCTCATACATCAAGTTCGACGAGAATGCGGCCGTTATCATCAAGGAAGATAAGAATCCGCGCGGCACCCGCATTTTTGGGCCGATCGCTAGAGAGCTCAGGGAAAAGGACTACATGAAAATTCTTTCCCTTGCGCCCGAAGTTCTTTAAGGAGGATGACCCATGGCAAGCAAATTACATGTAAAAACAGATGATAACGTGATTGTTATCACCGGCAAAGACCGCGGTAAGAAGGGCAAGATCATCAAGTCCATCCCCGCGGAGAACAGGGTGATCGTGGCCGATGTCAATATGGTCAAGAAACACCAGAAGGCCAGAGGCCAGAACAAGCCGGCAGCGATCATTGAACGCGAGGCAGCGATTGAGGTATCCAACGTCATGTTAGTCTGCCCCAAGTGCAACGAGCCGACTCGTGTGTCCAAGGATTTTACCAAGGACGGCACGAAGGTGCGCAAGTGCAAGAAGTGCGGTGCGCAGATCGATAAAGCCAAGAAGACTTCAGGCAAGGGGGAGTAAAGAATGTCTAGGTTGAAAGAGAAATATAATTCCGAAATTGCGCCCGCTTTGCGCGAGTCCTTCGGCTACAAATCCGTTATGCAGATTCCCCGCCTGGAGAAAATCGTCCTGAACATGGGCGTCGGAGAGGCGAAGGAGAATGCCAAGGTGCTTGAGAATGCTATGCGCGATATGGCGACCATTTCCGGACAAAAACCCGTGGTCACGATTGCCACCAAATCCGTTTCCGCTTTCAAGCTTCGCGAAGGCATGAAAATCGGTTGCAAGGTGACGCTTCGCGGCGAGAAAATGTACGACTTTCTGGATAAGCTCATCAGTGTTTCTTTGCCCCGCGTACGCGACTTCCGCGGAATCAGCGCGAACTCCTTTGACGGGCACGGCAATTACGCTATGGGAATCAAGGAGCAGTTAACCTTCCCCGAGATCGATTATGACTCGGTGGACAAGATTCGCGGAATGGATATCATTATCGTCACGACGGCCAAAACGGATGAGGAGGCTCGCCAGCTTCTGACTCTTATGGGCATGCCGTTTCGAAAGTAAGCAGGAGGAGAGAATACAATGGCTAAAAAGTCGATGATCCTGAAGGCCAAAAGAGCGCCGAAGTTTTCGACGCAGCAGCACAATCGTTGCAAGCTCTGCGGCAGACCCCACGCCTATATCCGCAAGTACGGCATTTGCCGTCTCTGCTTCCGCGATTTGGCATACAAGGGACAGATTCCCGGCGTCCGTAAGGCCAGCTGGTAAACGATAGCGAGGAGGAATACTTATGCAGATTACAGATGCAATTGCAGATATGCTGACAAGAATCCGCAATGCCGGTACGGCGGGCCACGCAACGGTTACCATTCCGTCGTCCAACATCAAAAAGGCAATCGCACAGATCCTTTTGGAAGAAGGCTACATCAGCCGTTTCGAGTGTGCCGAAGATGACAAGCAGGGGTTGATTAAAGTCTCTTTGAAGTATGCTGCCCGTAAAAGCGTCATCAAAGGCATCAAGCGGATTTCCAAGCCGGGTTTGCGCGTGTATGTCGATAAAGAGAATCTGCCCAATGTTTTGGGCGGCTTGGGTGTGGCGATCGTATCGACCTCCAAGGGGATTATGACGGACAAGAAAGCCCGTAACCTCGGAGTCGGCGGAGAAGTTATCGCCTACGTTTGGTAATAGTGAACAAGGACTCTCTGAAAGGACGGGGGAAGCAACTCCCGCCGCAATCTAAAGAGCAGGAGGTAGAAAGATGTCCAGAATAGGCAAGATGCCGATCAAGATTCCCGATGGGATCGAGGTCAAACAAGACGGCCGGTCCGTTACGGTAAAAAGTAAGGGCGCCGAGTTGTCGATGAATGTACATCCGGATATGACGGTGAAGGTGGAGAACGATACCATTTATGTCAGCCGTTCTTCGGATGAGAAAGAACACAGAGCACTTCACGGATTGACCCGGTCGTTGCTCAACAACATGGTCGTAGGGCTTTCAACCGGGTTTGCGAAAACGCTCGAGATCAACGGAGTCGGTTACAAGGCGGCAAAACAGGATAAAGTCCTGGTTTTGAACCTGGGTTATTCCCATCCGATCGAGTTTGCTGAGCCGGATGGTATCACGATTGAGGTGCCCGCGCCGAACCGTATTATTGTTAAGGGTGCGGACAAGCAGTTGGTCGGTGAGACCGCGGCAAAGATCCGCCAGTTCAGAGCTCCGGATGTTTATAAGGGCAAGGGAATCAAGTATTCCTACGAGGTCTTGAGAATTAAAGAAGGCAAGACCGGAGCCAAAAAGTAAGAGAAGGGGGACAGATGCATGATTAATAAACCGGACAAGAATGAGATCCGCAGGAGAAAGCATGTACGCGTTCGTAAAAAGATCGCCGGCACCCCTGCTCGCCCGAGACTTTGCGTCTTCAGAAGTAATCTTCAAATGTACGCACAGATCATCGACGATACGAACGGACAAACGATTGCCGCAGCGTCAACGCTGGACAAGGATATCAAGCTCAACACCTCAGTGGGAGCCAATAAAGAAGGTGCTCGTGCGGTCGGTGAGTTGGTTGCGAAGCGCGCGATCGAAAAGGGTGTTAAAGAAGTGGTTTTCGACAGGAGCGGATACATTTACCACGGTCGCGTCGCGGCCTTGGCCGAGGCGGCACGTGAAGCCGGCTTGACATTCTAAGCAGGAGGAACTATGAATATGGGATTTGATCCGAATACCACCGAGTTTAAAGAAAAGGTTATCCATATCGGCCGTGTTTCAAAGACCGTTAAGGGCGGAAGAAACTTCCGGTTTTCGGCTTTGGTAATCGTCGGTGACGAGAACGGACATGTCGGCAAAGGTTTAGGTAAGGCGGCCGAGATTCCGGATGCCATTCGCAAGGGAATTGATGACGCCAAGAAAAACATGATAACGGTTCCGATCAGCAAATCTACTATTCCGCATGCGAGCTTCGGTGTTTTCGGGGCGGGAAAAGTGGTTATGAAGCCGGCCAGAGAAGGTACCGGTGTTATCGCCGGCGGCCCGGTTCGTGCCGTTTGCGAGCTCGCGGGAATCAAGGACATCCGAACGAAGTCATTGGGAACCAACAACCCCAACAACGTCGTCAACGCTGCGATCGAAGGACTGAAGGCATTGCGTTCTGTAGAACAAGTCGCGAAGCTTCGCGGTAAGTCCGTCGAGAGCATGAAGAAATAGGAGGGTTTTCACAATGGCTGAACTCAAAGTTACGCTGGTGAAAAGCACCAACAGTTCCAGTAAGAATCATTGTGCAACAGTCAAGGCTCTGGGCCTTCGCAAGATCGGTCAAAGCGTTGTCCATGCGGACAACGATGCGATACGCGGAATGTTACGCAATGTATCCCATCTCATCACATTCGAAGAAGTCTGATGGAGGTAAAACGCAACATGAAACTCAACGATATGACTTCAAAGGGAAACGCGAAGCCCGTTCGTAAGGGCAGAGGAGTAGGTTCCGGCTTCGGAAAAACAGCCGGACGCGGCCATAAAGGCCAGAACTCACGGGCCGGCGGCGGAGTTCGTCCCGGTTTCGAAGGCGGCCAGATGCCTCTGTACAGACGCCTGCCGAAGCGCGGATTCAACAATGCAAGATTCGCGAAAAATTATCTTGAAATCAACGTGGGCGATCTTGAAAATCTCGCCGACGGAACCGTCGTTGACGCCGAGCTTCTCGCGAACAGCGGATTGCTCACCGTCCCGAAAGTTAATGACGGCATTAAGGTTCTCGGAGACGGCGAACTGACAAAAAAACTGACCGTTCAAGCAGCCGCTTTCTCGGGTCCGGCAAAGGAAAAGATTGAGAAGGCTGGTGGAACGGCTCTGGAGGTATAATGATGAAGGGTTTGTTCGATACCTTAATTAACGCTTTTCGCGTTCCCGATTTAAGGAAGAAACTCCTTTATACCCTGTTTATTCTGGCCATTTACATGGTTGGCGGACTGATTCCGTCGCCGGCGATCGACCAGAGGATTTTCACGGATTTGGTTCAGAACTGGGGTCAGATTGGCGGCCTGATGGACATCATCTCCGCCGGAAACCTTTACAACGCAACCATTTTTGCGATGGGAATCACCCCGTACATTAACTCGTCGATCATTATGCAGCTTCTGACGGTTGCCATCCCGGCGCTTGAGCGTATGCAAAAGGAAGGCGAAACAGGAAGAAAGAAAATCCAGAAAATCGTGCGTTTTGTTACGATCGGATTAGCTCTTCTTCAAGCCTCGGTTTTCTGCTATGCAACTCGCACTGCGATGACCGATGCTTTGCCCCAATGGATGAGCGCAATTTTGATCATTCTTACGTTCACTGCCGGTACTGCCTTCATTATGTGGCTCGGTGAGCGTATCAACGAGAAGGGAATCGGAAACGGTATCTCGCTCATTATCTTCGCAGGTATCGCGACCCGACTTCCGTCCATGGCCGGTCAACTCTTTGAGTATGCCAAAGATGTATACGGAAGAGTGAATACTTTCGCGATCGACGGGTTCGCCAGGATCAAAAATGCGGTTCTCGGTTTTCTCGCAGGAGGCGGACTGTTTGTTGTTATCTCCCTGGTATCCGTGGCCATTATCGTCTTTGTTGTTTATGTTCAGAATGCGGAACGCAGAGTTCCGGTTCAATACTCCAAGCGCGTCATCGGACGCAAGGTGTACGGCGGACAGAACAGCTATATCCCGCTGAAGGTAAATCAGTCCGGCGTTATGCCCGTTATCTTCACCATGTCAATGATCGCTTTGCCGTCTACGATCGTGACGATGTTTTTTCAGACCAGCACGCATCCGATCGTCGAGGCGCTTCGAAATCCGGCGGGTCACTGGTGGTATTACGCGGTGAACTTCTTATTGATCATCGGGTTCACGTTCTTCTACTCCGCCATTCAGTTTAACCCGATCGAGATCTCGAACAACCTTCAGAAGAACGGCGGGTATATTCCCGGTGTTCGCCCGGGTCGCCCGACTTCCGATTTTATTGCTCGGACCGCAGGCAGACTGAACTGGGCCGATGCGTTGTTCCTTTCGATCGTCGTTCTGGTTCCGACGATTCTCGGAAAATTGACGAATCTCGAAAACGTCGTGTTTGCCGGTACATCCGTTTTGATTCTGACCGGTGTCGCGAACGACCTTGTCAAGCAGATTGAGTCTCAAATGGTGACACACCATTATAAAGGGTTCCTTGATTGATGCTGTGCATCGGATCAACGGGGTTCTCAATATGCAAACGAAGTCGGAAACAATTCGAATAAGCACTCAAATGACCGCCTGCGGGAAGCCACTCGCTACCGCACGCGGTCTTTTGCGTGAAACGGATCCGTTTCGTCACGGCTGGAAGAACAGTTCCGGACGAGTGAAATGAAAGGAGAGTAACGATGCGTTTAATCTTGTTGGGTGCTCCGGGTGCAGGAAAGGGAACGATTGCGGTCGCTCTTCACGAGAAATACGGAATTTCTCATATTTCGACCGGCGACATTTTCCGGGCGAACATTAAAGGCGATACTCCGTTAGGGAAGGAAGCAAGAGTATACATCGAGAAAGGGGATCTCGTTCCGGATTCGGTGACGATTTCGATGTTGGAGGACAGGTTGTCCATGCCGGATTGCGCGGAACATTTTCTCTTGGACGGATTTCCGAGAACCATCAATCAGGCACTCGCCCTGGACCGACTCTTAGACGGCTCAGGCCGCGAAATCGAGGCGGTGATCAGTTTATCGGTTCCGGACCAATTAATTATCAAACGGATATCGGAAAGAAGAATCTGTAAGGCCTGCGGCGCAAATTTCAGCCTGACTTTCAATCCGACCCGGGTTGAGGGCGTGTGTGATCTGTGCGGTGGCGAGGTGATTCAACGCGCGGACGACCAACCGGACACCGTCTTGAATCGCTTAAGCACATATTACGAGAAGACCCGTCCTCTCGATGAGTATTACCGCGAAAAGGGTCTTGTTATCGATATCGACAATTCCGCCGGCCTTCCGACCGCGATGGCCGAACTGGAGATAAAGATGAGGTTTAGCGGAATTATTTCTGAGGAGACAAGCAGTGGTAAAACTTAAGAATCAATCCGAGATCGAGAAAATGAAGGCGGCCGGCCGTATCGTCGCGCTGGCTCTTGAGGCTGTCGAAAAGGCTGTGAGGCCGGGAGTTTCGACATGGGACCTGGATCGTGTCGCGGAGGAAGTGATTCGCGAAAACAAAGCGGTTCCCTCTTTTCTCAACTACGGCTCACCGCCTTTCCCGGCTTCGATATGCGCATCGATCAATGACGAGGTGGTACACGGGATTCCGAGTAAAACCAGGACTCTCAAGTCCGGTGACATTATCAGCATTGACGTGGGTGCGTGTCTCGACGGCTATCACGGCGACGCGGCAAGAACTTTTGCTGTCGGAGAAATATCCGCAGAGAACCATAAGCTGATTCAGATCACCGAAGAATGCTTCTGGAAGGGCCTGGAACAAGCGAGAGTCGGCAACCGGATCGGTGATATCTCTGCCGCGATCCAACAGCATGCCGAAGCTCACGGACTTGGAGTCGTGAAGCAACTCGTCGGACACGGGATCGGGGAAAGTCTCCACGAGGAGCCCGATGTTCCGAATTATGGAAGAGAAGGGCACGGTCCGAGAATCTTTGAGGGCCTGGTAATTGCCGTCGAGCCGATGATGAATTCCGGGACCGGGGCGGTTCGCATGATGTCGGACCGGTGGACGATCGTAACGGCTGACGGTAAAAATTCCGCTCATTATGAGAACACATTCGCCATCACTTCGGACGGTCCGATCCTCACGACATATTTTGACACAAGCGGAGAAACCGCTTGAACGGATTCAAAAAGGACGGAGTACCGGTCGTTCGATCGCTCGCAGGGAGAGACAAGGGCGAAATTTATGTTATTGTAGGTGGGGACGATTTCTTTTTCGAACTGAGCGACGGAAAGAAAAGGCCGCTTCAACACACCAAAAAGAAGAGGATCCGTCACGCGGACGTTGTGGGAACGATTCCGGCGGATTTGGCGGAATGGATTCGGGAGGCGCCGAAACGACCGGCCGGGGTCAAGGATGCGGAAATTCGTAAGGCATTGATATCATGGAAAGATACACACATACAGAAAGGAATTTAAAATGGCAAAGGAAGACGTAATTGAAGTAGAAGGCATCGTTGAGGATGCATTACCGAACGCAAAGTTTCGAGTCAAACTCGAGAACGGCCACATCGTCATGGCACATATTTCAGGCAGGCTTCGCCAGAATTATATCAAGATTCTGACCGGAGACCGGGTAACACTGGAATTATCGCCGTATGACCTGTCTAAGGGGCGCATCACGTGGCGCGCGAAGTAGCGATTTTCGACAAAAATACCGACGGAATCGATTTTGCGATTTGTTGAAAAACCCTTGCAAACCCATCTATTTCTGGTATTATATTATAGCGTGCGCCGGATTGGTGTTCGTTGTTCTGCGTTTTGCAGACGAGAATTCAGGAGGATAAAGAAATGAAAGTGAGACCTTCGGTCAAGCCGATGTGCGAGAAATGCAAGACCATTCGCCGTCACGGAAAAGTGATGGTTATTTGTTCCGACCCTAAGCACAAGCAAAAGCAGGGCTGATTTGCTGAGCCCCGCGCCGGTCCGTTTCCGCGGATCGCTGATTTGAGTCAAGACGAACTAAACAAAGGATATTACATGCATTTTGTGAAGGCGGCTGCCTCCGCTTGACGGCGGAGGAATCTTCATACCGCGTGTTGTATATATACCTAAGAAGAAGAACGAGCAATTTCATTCACGGAGGTGCAACAGATGGCACGTATTGCCGGTGTAGATTTACCGAACGAGAAGCGAGTGGAAATCGCGCTTACCTATATTTTCGGTATTGGTAAAACAACTTCTGCACGAATCTTAAGCGAGACTTCGATCAATCCCGACACACGGATGAAAGACCTTTCCGATGACGATCTGGTAAAGATCCGCGAGAGGATCGAGTCCACGGTAACCGTCGAGGGGGATCTTCGAAGAGAAGTTTCGATGAACATCAAAAGACTGACTGAGATCGGCTGCTACCGTGGCCGCCGCCATAGGATGGGACTTCCCGTACACGGCCAGCGCACGAAGACCAACGCGCGTACCCGCAAGGGTCCGAAGCGCACGATGGCCGGCAGGAAGAAGTAAGGAGGAGTACCATGGCTAAGGTGACAAAGAAAACGGTCAGCAGACCGAAGAAGAGAGAGCGTAAGAATATTGACCGCGGTCACGCGCATATTCATTCGACTTTCAACAATACCATTGTTACGATTACAGACCCGTTGGGTAATGCGATATCTTGGGCATCTGCCGGAGAAATGGGCATGAAGGGCTCCCGTAAGGGTACTCCGTTTGCCGCTCAAACCGCGGCTGAAGATGCGGCACGTAAAGCTGTCGATCATGGCATGCGCACGGTTGAGGTTTTCGTTAAGGGACCCGGAGCCGGTCGTGAGTCCGCGATTCGCGCACTTCAAACAGCTGGTTTGGATGTGACGATGATCAAGGATGTTACCCCGGTTCCGCACAATGGTTGCAGACCGCCCAAGAGAAGAAGAGTCTGATTACGGAGGAATAAATCATGGCCAGATATACAGATGCATCGTGCCGCCTGTGCCGCAGAGAGGGCGATAAGCTCTTCCTCAAGGGACAACGGTGTTATTCCACGAAGTGCGCTCTCGCTCGCAGAAGTTTTGCGCCGGGACAGCACGGACAGGGCAGAAAAAAAGTTTCGGAATACGGACTTCAACTTCGCGAGAAGCAGAAGACCAAGCGTTTTTATGGCTTGCTGGAGGATCAGTTCCGTTTGACATTTGACCGTGCGGTTCGCATGAACGGCAAGACGGGTGAGAACCTTCTCCGACTCCTCGAGTTGCGGATGGACAATATCGTCTATCGGATGGGGTATGCGTCTTCGAGATCGCAAGCCCGTCAGTTGGTTACACACGGACCTTTCCTCTTGAACGGCAAGAAAGCGGACATCGCATCCATGACCCTGAAGGCCGGCGACGTGATCACGGTTCGTCAGGGATCCCGCAAATCTCCCGCATTCGAGAACCTTTCGGGCGCACGTCCGGTTCCCGCTTGGTTGTCTTTTGACGAAGACACACTGACCGGAAAGATTGTACAGATTCCTGCACGTGAGGATGTGGACATTGAGGTCAAGGAGACGTTGATCGTCGAGTTGTACTCGAAGTAATTGCCCGTGACCAGCGGTGAGAACTGCAAGGAGGAAACTATGATTGATATTATGAAACCGGTCATCGATTGTGTTGAACTGGAAGAGAATAACGCATACGGCAAATTCGTAATTGCTCCTTTGGAGCGTGGTTACGGAACGACTCTCGGAAATTCGTTGCGCAGGGTTCTGCTTTCATCATTGACCGGAGCCGCGGTTACCGCGATCCGTGTTGAGGGCGTCTATCACGAGTTCTCCACGATTGTCGGTGTCATCGAGGACATGACGGAGATCATTCTCAATGTGAAAGGTATTCGCGCCAAACTGCATTCCGACGCTCCCAAGACGGTCTATATCAGTACCGACGAGGGTCGTTCCGGAGTGATTACGGCAGGCGATATCGTTCATGACGAGGAAGTCGAGATCATGAATCCGAACCACGTGATCGCCACACTCAACGGAGCCGGAAGGCTTTTTATGGAGCTTACGATCAGCAAGGGACGCGGTTACGCGACGGCGGATCAGAACAAGCCGTCCACACAGACCATCGGAGTCATTTCGGTCGATTCGATTTTTACCCCTGTTCGCAAGGCGAATTATTCCATAGAGAATACTCGTGTCGGTGAGCGGACGGACTTTGACAGTCTTACGCTCGAGGTTTGGACGGATTCCACCATTGAGGTGAATGAAGCCCTTTCCTCCGCCGCTTCGATTCTTTGCGAGCATCTGGGACTCTTTATCGCGCTTACCGGCAAGGAAAGTTCGATGAGTTTCCGTGACGCGGACGAGGGTTTGAACAAGAACACCAAGCATGATGTTGTGATCGAGGATCTGGACTTTTCTGTTCGGACCTATAACTGCCTGAAGAGGGCGGGGATCAATACCATCGGTGATCTTGTGGCACGGACCGAAGACGAGATGATGAAGGTCAGAAATCTCGGTAAAAAGTCACTCGAAGAGGTTATACTCAAGCTCGAGGAAATGGAACTGACACTTGCGTCCAACGACGATTAATCCGTCGGAACGCATATCAAATAGGAGGATGAACCCATGCCAGGATACAGAAAACTTGGCCGCGCAGCCGATCAGCGCATGGCAATACTTAGAAATCTGACGACTTCGCTGATTGTGAGCGGCAAGGTGGTCACTACCGTGGCACGTGCCAAGGAAGTCAGCAAGATCGCCGAAAGTCTGATCACGGAAGCAATCCGTGAAAAGGACAACTATACAAACAAAGAAGTCACTTTTTCCACAGCGAAAATGGACTCCAAGGGCAAGAAAATGCTGATTTCCAAGACTTCAAAGAACGGATCCAAGTACGAGGTCGTCGATCGCGAGATCAAGACCCGTGTAGATCAGGTCGATTCGCCCTCACGTTTGGCCGCCCGCAGAAGTATGGCGTATTGGCTGAGAAAGAGTCATGATTCCGATAAGAATACCGTCAATCCGATCAACATTCTTTTTAATGATGTTGCTCCGAAATACACCAACAGATCCGGCGGTTATACCCGCATTATCAAATTGGGCACCCGGCGCGGAGACGCTTCCGAGATGGCACAATTGGAACTGGTGTAACGACGATTCGGAACGGATGAACAGATGGGTCACGGGTGCCGGCGTGCTTAAGCATGCCGCACCCTTTTTTTTGAGGAGCAGGAATGACAGAACACTCGCCAAAACCGGATATAGAACTTGAATCGAAGGACGCGGTGCGGGCTTGTGATCTGTACTTCTCCTATGCTCGACAGGATATGCCCCCCGTGCAGGCTTTGGCGGGACTTTCTCTTTCGATTCAAAGAGGCGAACACGTGGTCTTTGTCGGGAGAAACGGTTCGGGTAAATCCACTCTCGCCAAGCTGATTAACGTTCTCGAGGCTCCCGACGAGGGAACACTGGAAGTCTTGGGTCTTAATGCCCTGTCCGAGGACAATTTCTGGTCCATCCGCAGTCGATGCGGTATGGTTTTTCAAAATCCCGATAATCAGATCGTTGGGACTTCGGTTGAAGAGGACGTCGCATTCGGACCGGAGAATTTGGGTGTGCCGACTCCCGAGATTCGACGGAGAGTTGACGACGCTTTAAAATATGTCGGCCTATCTGAATATGCGGATCGGCTTCCGAGCAGTTTGTCGGGCGGACAGAAGCAAAAACTGGCGATTGCCGGAGTGTTGGCTATGATGCCGGAGGTCTTGATTCTGGATGAATCGACCGCAATGTTGGATCCGATCAGTCGCAACGAATTTCTGTTGCTCGTTGAACGATTGCGTTCGGAAAAAGGCATCACGGTCGTCCATATTACGCATGATATGTCGGAGGCCGCAAGAGGAAAGAGAGTATTTGTTCTCGAAAAGGGCCGCCTTGTGATGGAAGGCCCTCCGAGCGAGTTATTCTTGGAAGAAAGCAGGATGAAAGAGCTCGGACTGGATGTTCCCGTCTATGTCGGTGTGGTTATGTCCCTTTGTCGCCGGCTCGGTAAGAAACCCCGACAAGAATATCTGCAGTCGGTGGATACTGCGATTCAGGCCGTTCGCTCGATTCTTCGGGACTGCGACGCGAAGACTGTATCCGATGCGATTGGGACGAGCCGGGAGTCAGTATCCGTTGAATCGACGGAGACTGTCCTTCAGGTCCGAAATCTTTCTCACGCATACGAAGAACGGGGTGAGAAAGTACTCTGCGACATCTCCTTTTCGGTGAAAAAAGGAGAGATATTCTCGGTAATCGGGCACAGCGGATCGGGGAAAACCACTTTGATCTCTCATTTGAACGGATTGATTCGTCCCCAGACCGGCGACGTTGAGCTTTTCGAGTCGGTGAACTCCATGGTGTGGAACACACGCAAAAACTCGGATGTGAAAGAGATCCGAAAACGCGTCGGACTTTTGTTTCAGTACCCGGAATACCAGCTTTTCGAGGAGACGGTCCGGAAGGATATTCTTTTCGGTCCGCTCAAGATGGGGGTCAAGCCGGAAGCGGCCGAAGACAACATGAAAGAAGCGATCGGCCTGGTCGGGTTGGACGAAACTTATCTCGAAAGGTCGCCGTTCGAGCTGTCCGGCGGTCAGAAAAGACGTGTCGCTTTTGCGGGGATCATCGCGATGAACCCGGATATCCTCGTTCTGGACGAGCCGGCCGCAGGGCTGGATCCGGTCGGACGACGCGACGTTTTTCGATACATCGGCGAACTTCGAAAGCTTGGCAAGACAATCATTTTGGTCTCTCATAACATGGACGAGGCGGCCCGGATATCCGATCGGATGCTGGTTCTTTCTCACGGCAAGGCAATTTGCGAGGGAACTCCGGAACAACTTTTTTCCGGCCGCCGCGAGGTTGCGGATTTTGGGCTGGAACTGCCGGAATTGGTATCGTTCGAGAAGCTTCTGCTTCCGGATTATCCGGATCTGAACCTGTCGGTTTATGAGGTTGAAGAAGCGGTGGATGAAATTCTGCGCGCCGCAGTTCGTGCCGGGAAGTCAAACGATAAAACTTCACATGAACCCGATCCGGTCGACGGGGAGGCCCGAAATGATTAAGGACATTTCGATCGGCAGGTATTATCGCGGGGATTCCGTGCTTCATCGCCTTGACCCCCGTGTGAAGGTCCTTCTCTTTGTTATTTACATGGTTGCCGTGTTTATGTTGAAGACACCGATCGGTATGCTTTTCTCCTTTGCCATCGTTACGGTATTGGCCATATTGTCGGGCATTCCGCTCCGTGAAATCATCAAATCCGTCCGACCGATCATTTTTCTGATGCTGTTCATCTTTCTCATTAACCTTCTGACGATTCGGGAAGGAGAAGTGATCTGTAAATTTTGGATCATCGAGATCACGGACGGCGGTGTCATGCGCGCCGTAATAATGACGCTTCGCCTCTTTCTGCTGATCGTGAGTACAAGTATTCTCCTTACGCTGACGACTACGCCGCTTAAGATGGCGGATGCGTTGGAATCGCTTTTCGGGCCGCTGAAGGTCATTCGAGTTCCGGTTCATGAAATGGCGATGATGATGTCGATCGCGCTTCGATTCATTCCGACACTCGTGGAAGAAACCGATAAGATCATGAAAGCGCAGGCATCGCGTGGGGCGGAGTATGATACCGGCAATGTCTTTGTCCGCGCGCGGGGTTATGTTTCCATATTGGTTCCGCTTTTTGTCAGTTCTTTTAAGAGAGCCGAAGATCTGGCGGTCGCTATGGACGCGCGCTGTTATCGCGGCGGAGAGGGGAGGACCAAACTCCACCCTCTGAAAATGAGATCGGCTGATTACGTTTGGTTTATTGTGTTGTTGGCGATGGCGTTTATTCCGATGGCCGCGGAATGGATTTTTACACCCAAATAGGATAGAATCAGAATGTTATGTGCGAAACGTTACGGCATGTAAAATCGAACAGAAAACGGAGCGGTAAGCGATATGGGTTATTATATCGGAATCGACCTGGGCGGCACAAATATCAAAGCGGGTGTGATAGATCCCGAGGGAAAAACGATCGGGAAATTGAGCATCAAAACCAACGCCGGCCGGCCGATGGAAGAGATCATTGCCGATATGGGCAGACTCGCAATCGATACGGTGAGCGAGAGTCGCCTGAATCTTTCGGACATATCGGCTGTCGGAGTCGGGTCGCCCGGTACCCCGGACAATCGAAGCGGTGTATTGGTATACGCGACAAATCTGCCCTTTCGTATGGCACCGATCCGTTCCGTTATCGGCGGCATGACGGGGCTTCCCGTTTATATCGATAACGATGCCAACTGCGCTGCGATGGCCGAGAGTGTCGTCGGAGCGGCGCAAGGCGCGAATGACTCCGTGACGATTACACTCGGAACAGGGATCGGTGCGGGCATCATCATCAATAATCGGATATATTCCGGCTTCAATCAGGCCGGCTCGGAATTCGGCCACACGGTCATCGTGGTCGGAGGCGTTACCTGCTCGTGCGGGAGGAAAGGCTGCTTTGAATCGTATGCTTCCGCGACCGGATTGATCCGAATGACCGCAGAGGCGGCGGAGCAGGATCCGAATTCGGTAATCCATCGTTTGATCGAGGAGAAGAACGGCAGGATCAGCGCGAAGACCGCATTTGAAGCCATGCGTGAGGGGGACGCGACGGCGACCGTGTTGGTCGACCGCTATCTGGAGTATCTTGCCGAAGGCCTCGCGAACGTTATCAATGCATTAATGCCCGAGATCCTGGTGATCGGTGGCGGAGTCTGTAACGAGGGCGACGCCCTTTTGCTTCCTTTGCGCGAGAAACTCGAGGGGAAGACATTTTTCGGGCCCGGAGTTCGGAAGACGGAGGTTCGGCTGGCCAAACTCGGGAACGGAGCCGGCATCGTAGGTGCGGCAATGATGGCGAAGGCATGTTCGGAAGACGGTATCCCGGGATGACGGATCCGATGGAGATCGTGAGTGTTTCTCCGGTACCCGTGACGGGAACCGAATCCATGCGTATCGCACTGGTGGCGGAGTTTGACGGAACCGATTTCTCGGGATTTCAGTTGCAGCCCAGAGATCGCTCGGTCCAGCAGGTTCTGGAGGAAGCGATTTTCGAAGTGTACGGGGTCCGCAGGCGAATCTTCGGGTGCAGTCGGACGGACGCGGGCGTCCATGCCCGAATGCATGTCAGTCATGTCGACGTGCCTTTTTCGATTCCGGACGATAAGATCCCGCTCGCGCTCAACGCTCATCTTCCGGAGGACGTCTGCATTCTTCGGGCCGCAACAGTGGCATCCGATTTTCACGCGAGATTCGACACGATCGGTAAAACGTATGTCTACCGAATACATAACGCGCGCATAAGGCCCTGCATTGATCGCCGTAACACGGCTCATGTGCCCGGATTTCTGGATATCGAAGCGATGCGCGGCGCTGCCCTTCATATGGTGGGAACCAAGGATTACACCGCTTTCAGCGCCCGGCCCGACGGAGATCGTGTTGTCAATCCGATTCGTACGATCCGTCGGGTGGAGGTCGCGCGATTCGAAGGTTCGGAGATCATCGGGATCACCGTGGAAGGCGAATCGTTCCTTTATAACATGGTTCGGATCATCGCGGGAACCCTTGTTTACGTCGGTCAGGGTAAAATACCGGCCGACCGGATCGAAGTGCTTTTCGAAAAGCGGGATCGTCGCCTTGCCGGCAAAACGATGCCGGCCTGTGGGCTGACGCTTGAGAGCGTAAAGTATAGTTCGGAGGGCTATGTTTCGAGTCCGTTTTGATTCTTGTATCACGTTTCATTCGGCCGATTTATATTGCAAAGGGTGATAAAAGGATATACTATCTTGATAAGGTGTCATGATCTCGCCCATGGGGGAGAAGTGGAACCGGAAGGGAGGAAACTATGTTTGGAGTAGACGCTTGGATTATTTGGACGATTCTTCTGGTCGTTCTCTTGGTGATTGAATCGACGACGTTCAACCTGACGACGATCTGGTTTGCGATCGGAGCTTTGGTAGCTTTGATCCTGAGCATTCTGGGTTCTCCGGTTTGGCTGCAAGCGGTCGTGTTTGTTGTCGTATCTATCGCTCTTTTTGTACTGTTCCTTTTCCTGATCAAGCCGAAGATCGGTTCGTTCATCAATAAACCGGAAGCGACAAACGCGGACCGCATTATCGGAATGGAGGGTGTCGTGATGACGGCGATCGATCCGGTACAAGCGACCGGACTGATTAAGGTCAAAGGACAGACCTGGAGCGCTATGAGCGCGGATGATCAGAAAATTGAAGAAGGAACCGCTGTGACCGTAACCGAGATCAAGGGCGTGCGCGCGATCGTCGTTCCCAAGGTTACGTGAGACAAGCAATTCAGAATTTTTCTGTCGGTATGATTAAAACATATATTCGGAGGTAAAATATGAACACGTACACAGCAGTATTGGCATCGAATATCAACGGTGGAACGATCGCTCTACTTATTATTTTGGCGATCCTTTTCATCATCCTGATTCGGAACGTTCGTATTGTTCCGCAGGCTACGAAATTTGTTATCGAGCGTTTGGGCGGGTATAACAAGACATGGGAGACGGGAATTCACTTTAAGGCTCCTTTCATCGATCGTGTCTCGAAGGTGGTTTCCCTCAAAGAGAAAGTCGCCGACTTTATGCCTCAGGGGGTGATTACAAAGGATAACGTTACGATGCAGATCGATACGGTCCTTTTTTATCAAATCGTCGATCCGAAGCTCTTTACGTACGGAATTGAGAACCCGATCATCGCGATCGAGAATCTTTCCGCCACCACATTGCGTAACATCATCGGCGACCTGGAGCTTGATCAGACGCTCACATCGAGAGATGTGATCAACACCAGGATGCGCACGATCCTCGATGAGGCGACGGATCCATGGGGAATCAAAGTCAATCGAGTCGAACTCAAGAACATTCTCCCGCCGCGCGAGATCCAGAACGCGATGGAGCGGCAGATGAAGGCCGAACGTGAGAAGAGAGAAAGCATCCTTCGCGCCGAGGGTGAGAAGGAAGCCGCGATCCGTGTGGCCGAGGGTCAGAAGACCGCCGCGATTCTGCGTGCGGAAGCAAAGAAAGAATCAGCGATCCGTGAAGCCGAAGGTGAGGCGCAGGCAATCCTTGCCGTTCAGGAAGCGACCGCAAGAGGTCTGACAATGATCAAGAATGTCGGCGCGGATCAGGGCCTCATCTCGATCAAGAGTTTGGAAACGTTGGCTAAGGTCGCCGACGGCAGAGCCACAAAGATCATCATTCCGTCCGAGATTCAGGGCTTGGCCGGCTTGGCTGCCTCTCTGAAAGAAATGGTGAAAGACGACAAATTTGAAGATCAAAAAGACCCCCCTAACGCTTAAACGCGATTTTTTTCGAAACGGAACAGTCACCATGGATCGAATCAAATGGACCGATAAAACCAACATGAGCATGCTCACGGATTTCTATGAATTCACGATGAGCAAAGGATATTTGGACGACGGCAATGCCGACAGGATAGCGTATTTCGACCTGTTTTTCCGGGCTGTCCCGGAGAACGGCGGGTACGCAATCGTTGCCGGTCTTGAGCAGATGATCGATTATCTTCAGAGCATGCGGTTTGGAGCGGAGGATATCGATTACCTTCGCTCCCTCGGTTTCTTCGACGATAGATTTCTGTCCTTTCTTCAGACGTTTCGTCTGGAGTGTGATATTTGGGCGATCCCCGAAGGCACACCGGTATTCCCGGGAGAGCCGCTCGTTAAGGTCCGGGGCCCGATCGCTCAGGCACAGTTGATCGAGACCATGCTTTTGACGACGATCAACCATCAGAGTCTGATCGCGACCAAGGCATCCAGAATTGCCCGCGCGGCATCGGGACGGACCGTTTTTGAGTTCGGCGCCCGAAGGGCTCAGGGCTACGACGCGGCAGTCCTCGGGGCTCGTGCGGCGTATATCGGCGGCGTGACCGGGACCTCGTGCACCATTGCCGGACAACAGTTTGACATACCGGTTTTCGGGACGATGGCGCACAGCTGGGTCCAACTTTTTGACAGCGAATACGAGTCCTTTGCGGCTTATGCGCGGTCGTTTCCGACGGAAACGTATTTGTTGGTTGATACCTACAATGTTTTAAAATCCGGTATTCCCAACGCGATCGCGGTCGCCAGGGAAATACTGGAGCCCGCGGGGAACCGGCTGAAGGGCATCCGTATCGACAGCGGCGACTTGGCGTATCTGACAAAGGCCGCCAGACAAATGCTGGACGACGCGGGTCTTACGGACTGCAAAATTACCGTCAGCAACGCTTTGGATGAATATATCATCCGTGATCTTTTGATCCAGGGAGCTTGCATTGACAGTTTCGGAGTCGGGGAACGGCTGATCACCTCAAGGGCCGAGCCGGTTTTCGGCGGAGTCTACAAACTGAGCGGAGTCGAGATCGACGGACAAGTCATTCCGAAGATGAAGATCTCCGAGAACGTCGGCAAGGTCACCAATCCCTGCAGTAAGGATGTTTTCCGTTTTTACGATCGGGAAACCGGCAAAGCGCTTGCCGATGTTATCACCGTAGTCGGTGAAGAGATCGACGAGAGCCTCCCGTATGAGATTTTCGATCCGGTCCAGACATGGAAGCGGAAGGTGCTCGAGAATTTCTCGATCCGTCGACTTCTGGAGCCGATCTTCATAAACGGAAGATGTGTTTACACAAGACGCGACGTCCGGGAAATCCGGGAGTATTGTTCCCGACAGCTCGAGACGCTTTGGGATTCCGTTCTGCGCTTCGAGAATCCTCAGAACTATTACGTCGATCTTTCCGAAGAACTATGGAATGTTCGCAACGAGATTTTACATAACCACAGAGACAATACGATATAAAGGAGGAAGCGTCTATGCCGATCGGACCGAACGGTCATCGGCGATTCGCAATTATCGAATGGAGAATCCGATTGTCACTTTTACACTCGAAAACGACGGTGTTATCAAAGCGGAGCTTTATCCGGAAATCGCACCGATCAGTGTCGATAATTTTGTTTCCCTGATTGAAAAGGGTTTCTACGACGGGCTGATTTTTCACCGTGTCATTCCCGGCTTTATGATCCAGGGCGGATGTCCGGACGGAACAGGGATGGGCGGACCCGGATATCAGATCAAAGGCGAATTCAAATCCAACGGAGTGTGTAACGATCTGAAGCACACCCGCGGCGTCCTGTCGATGGCACGGGCGACCAATCCGAATTCGGCCGGCAGTCAGTTTTTCATCATGCACGCAGATTCGCCGCATCTGGACGGGCAATATGCCGCGTTCGGGAAGGTCATCGAAGGGATGGACAAGGTCGATGAAATCGCTTCGGCCCAGACGGATCGCTCCGACCGTCCGAGAACGCCTCAGAAGATCCGATCCGTGACGATTGAGAGCTGAAACACATATCGGATAAATGATCAAAGCGGCCCGTCGGGCCGCTTTTGTATTTCAAATGTTGATAGCGGCTTTGTAATGAACAGACAAATTGCCGATCCGCTCTCTAGTCCTTTTTCCTGTCGTCCGGAGACGCACTCCGGACGGACTTGCGTCGAGTGCCGGAAGATACAGGCTTCTCTCCTCTTTCGCGAATCACAAAAAGAGGACGATTCTTGACTTCCATGTATGTCCGCGCGATGTACTCGCCGAGTATCCCGAGCGCGATCAGGATCATCCCGCCCAGAAAAAGCATGATCGTCAGCGTAGATGCGTAACCGGGCTCAATCGACCAGACCTGCGTAATGATCGCTTTGATGAGATAATAGAGCATGTAGAGAAAAGCGGCTCCGGAGACTACAAATCCGGTGATCGTAGCGAGTCGAAGAGGAACGGTGGTAAAGGCGATGATCCCCTCGATCGCATACTTGAAAAGCTTCCAGAAAGACCACTTGGTCTCGCCGGCTACCCGCTCCACGTTCTGGTATTCGATCCAATGTGTACGAAAACCGACCCAGCCGAAAATTCCCTTCGAAAAACGTTGGCGCTCCGACAACTCCAGGACGGCGTCGACGACCTGTCGGCGCATTAATCGAAAATCTCTGGCTCCGTCGACGATCTCGACATCGCTCATTCGATTGATCAGCCGATAAAAAGCGCGGGCAAAGAGACTTCGAATCTTCGGCTCGCCTTTCCGGCTCACACGGCGTGAGGCGACGACGTCGAAGTTCTCGTCCGCAAGAATACGAATCATCTCGGGCAGAAGAGAAGGCGGATCCTGCATATCGGCGTCCATCAGCGCGACCAGGTCTCCCCTTGACTCCGTAAGCCCGGCAAAAATAGCGGCTTCCTTACCGAAGTTTCTCGAAAAGGATACATATCTTGCTTCCGGATGGTCGGAAACAATTTGCCGCAAGATATCCAAAGTTTTATCCTTGCTTCCGTCGTCGACGAAAATCCATTCGAATTGATGTGCCGGAATCGACCCGCACACCTCCGAAAGCGCCCCGCAAAGCACCGGCAGAGAAGATTCTTCGTTGTAGCAAGGAACGACGAGGCTGATCAGCATGGGTGGTGACCTCCGTTACACATCGTCTATCGTTTCTTTCAGTGTCAGTATACTACAGCCGATTGGTTTTGTGGTATCATTCACTTGAGCACCCCAAAGCCCTTTGCGGTAAGGTGATACAGGAGTTTTTATGATTGAGAAGAAAACCTTGGAGCGACAGGCCGGTTTTGGCAGGGCGGTTCGAACTCCCTTCATTTCCTTTCTGACCACTTTTTTGATGTTGGTTCTGTATTTTATCCTATCAAGGATCGCGCCGTTCGGTTCGGTCAGCGCGCTGGTCTCCGATATGGAAGTTCAGTACGCTCCGTTTTTGATCGGATACAAGGAACATCTGACATCCGGGGACATGCTTTCGTATTCCTTTTTACTCGGAATGGGTAAAAACACACTCGGTATGTTCGCGTATTATCTTGCCAGCCCGTTCAGTCTTATATCGTTCCTTTTTCCCAAGGAGATGATCGGCCAGGCCGTTGTGATAATTCAGATACTCTATCTTTCGACAGCCGCCTCGTTCATGACGGTTTTTCTCCGTAAGAGATCCGGTCGAGATGATAAAGCCGCCGCGATTTTCGGAGTCATGTACGCGATGTCCTCCTATGCCATGCTGTACATGATGAACATCATGTGGCTTCCGGGGTTCATGCTTCTGCCGCTTCTGCTTTTTTTCGCGGAGCAATTGATCGAGGATCATCGTAAATGGGTCCGGCTCGTTCCGGTTATGTTCCTGTTGTTTGTATCCGGGTATTATGTTGCGTACATGGTGGGCATCTTTTCGTTTGTATATCTATTGATTCGTTTGATCGAGGAACGGCGACCGGGTCGCGACGGCAAAGAAACCGCCCGTATTGTATTTCGATTCATCGGTTGCGCCGTCATCGCCGCAGGCCTGTCTGCGGTCATTTTGATTCCCGCGGGTCTGGACACCCTGGGAAACCCGGATTATCGAAGAACGGATCTGGTCTTGTCCGGTCGTTTCGTGATAACGGGAATACTGGATCAATTATTCTGCGGGACCTTTGACTCGCTCCATTCCAATAAGCCGTTTATTTATTCCGGGCTGATCACAACATTTTTCTGTATCCTGTATTTCCTGAATCCGGGGATCGCGAAAAGATCGAAGATTGTTTTCGCGAGCGTTTTGTCACTGATGGTTTTGAATTTTCACCTGAATCTTCTGGATTATGTATGGCATCTTTTTGATCTGCCCAACTGGTTTCAGTATCGCAACGCTTTTCTATTTGTATGTATCCTGATCCTTTATGCATACCTGTCCTTCGCGCGCCGGGACGCGCTCAATGTCAAACAGTGCGTCACCGCCGGTCTTATTGTGCTGGGCGTTTTGATTTTCGTGTATTCATTCGGAGATATGAAAACGGAAAGTTTGCGGTTTTATACGAATCTGGTGATCGGAGGGCTTTATTTTGCGTTGATCATCGGGTTGGTTTCTCCCAAATGGCCGGAGGTCATTGCGGGGCTGAAAGGTCTGGCCCTTCCGGCGATGATCGTTTTGATTCTGGTGGATGTCGGAATCGCGAACCCGATGGTTCTTCGCTTGCGCTCCTTCGGAATGCAAACTCGTCAGGCGGTACAAATCGGTTCGGACATCAAGTGGGCCGATCAACTCGCGAATGAAGCCGGGCGAATACAGGAAGCCGAGGGGAAGGCTTTTCAAAGGATTGAGATCGACGGTAAAGTAAACAGTGTCGAGGCCTATAATGCCGGTTCGACATTGGGACATCCGATGATATCCGATTTTCAGTCCGGTGCGAATAAACATCTCCACCGTTTCCTGAAGCAGCTTGGCTTTTCGACGAATTATAATTATTTCTCAACCACGCACAGTTATACGTCCGTCGTGCCCGATTCGTTTCTCGGCATTTCTCACATTCTCTCCGAACGGCCGGATTGCGCGGGAATGCGGCATGTGATGTCGGTCGGAGAAACGAACGTGTATGAACTTTCGGTCACCGGTAACGTCAGCCCGCTGGTCAAACGCCGGCACACGAGCGTAGAGATCCATCTGTTTCAGAACGATGCGGCGCTTCCCGTCCTGTTTACGGTCCGGCCGGATGCCGCCGCTTTCGATTACTATTCACCGGAGAAGGATACGGTCGCAAAAAATCTTTTCGAGTTCCAGAACCGATGGCTGACTTCGATGTTTGAGAGCTTCCCGGAAAACGACGTGATTTATTATCCCGCCGGGGTAAGGGAAGTCGAGGTGTTCAATGCGATCATGTCGGATGTTTGGGAGGCCGAGCTGAAGGATGAGGACCTGAAGGATTGGGATCCTTTGGGGAACGAGCCGATCGATATCGGCGGAGAGGGTGTAACTCACTATTTCCAAATCACTCCCAAGGCAGGAATTTCGATCCTTTATCGTGTCGTGGCCGGGTCGGAGGATCCCTTATATTTTTCGCTTCCTTATATCGCTCAGGGCTTCGAGGGGGATGTTCGATTGAACGGCAGACAAATCGGCGATGTCACTCGATCCGAATACTCCAAAATTATCCTTCTCGGTCGCTTCGCTCCGGGCGAAGTGATTGAGGTCGAAGTCCTTTTTGAGAAAGAACATAGCGTGGTATCGCTGATGGATGCTTTCTTTTATCATTGCGATACGGAGAAATTCTTCGGACGAATGGCCGAGCAGGATGCATCGGCGGGTATTTCCGGATTGAAGGTCGGCGACGGGTCGGTTTTCGCGGAGGTATCCCTGTCCGATGATCGCTTGCTGATGACAACGGTCCCGTTCGAAAAGGGTTGGACGCTCTGGGTGGACGGAGAGAAAACGCCGATCGTTTCATACCAAGGAGCGCTGATTGCGGTCCCGCTCACCGCGGGACAGCATTCTGTCCGGCTTGAATTCCGGGCGCCCGGCGTAATGACGGGAGAGATCGTGTCCATTCTTTCGGCGGTTGCTTTTTTCGCGCTGATTGTGGTCGACCGGTTTTCGAGAAGGAAACAAAAATGACGGACTGGAAAACAGAGATGCTCGAGGCTCTTGCCGAGGCCGGTGAAGGCTATTTGAACGGTGCGCGATTGGCCCGGCGACTCGGTTGCACGCGTTCTGCAATATGGAAACGAATGGGCGTTCTGCGTGCGGAGGGTTACCCGATCGCGGCGCACCCAAATCTGGGCTATCGATTGAATTCGGGTGCGGAGTTTTTTCGGATTAAGGCCGAGGCGGCTTTGCTCGAACGATCGGAGAATTCATTTGAGATCCATGTCGCCGACGTTGCCGACTCGACCAATAAAAGTGCGAAGGAGGCGGCGGAAGCAGGAGCTCCGGATCGCAGTGTTTTTGTTGCTCTGTATCAGCGTGAGGGCAGAGGCAGACGGGGTAGAACGTGGATATCCGAGCCGGGTGAAGGCCTCTGCTTTTCCGTGCTTCTGCGCCAGTCCGTCGTTGCCGAAGCAACCGGCATGCTGTCACTGTTGTTCGGACTCGGCGTTTCCCGGGCGATCGACGAGCTCTATGCCGTACCGGTCGGCATCAAGTGGCCGAACGATATTGTTTCGCTGGTGAACGGCAGGAAACTCTGTGGTATATTATCAGAGACGAGCTTTGAGGACAATCGACTCTCATACGCGATCATCGGTTGCGGAATGAATGTAACGGGGGAGTCTTTCCCCGCCGAGCTTCGTGAAACGGCGACATCACTCCGGATGGAGGGCGTGGCGGAACCGAGCGCTCCGCTGATTCTGGCTTCGGTGCTCCGGCACTTTTCGAGAATATATACCGAATTTCTCGATAATGCCGTGAAGTTTCTTGATGAATACCGCAATAATTGTGTGACACTGGGTCGGGAGGTCATCATTGTCGGCTCGGAAGAACGGATCGGCACGGCGTTGGGTGTCAATGACAAGGGAGAACTGATCGTTCGGCTCGCAGACGGAACGGATCGGAATGTGACGGCAGGAGAAGTCAGTATTCGCGGACTTAACGGTTATATATAATTCGGACCATTTACCGGAACGGGGGATAAACGTATGAATTTTAGAGATCAATATGACTTATGGTCGAAAGATGTATACTTTGACGAAGTGACACGTTCAGAGCTCTTATCCGTCGAAAATGACGAGAAGGAGATCGAGGAGCGCTTCTATCGCGAGTTGGAATTCGGAACCGGAGGCCTGCGCGGAATCATCGGAGCGGGGACCAATCGAATCAACCGTTACACGGTCGCGAAGGCGACCGCGGCTCTTGCCGGCTATATCAAGAGCGCGGGCGAGGACGCGGCGCGGCGGGGAGTCGTGATCTCATACGATTCCCGGAATTTTTCGCCGGAGTTTGCCGCCGTTGCGGCCGGCACTCTCGCAGCGGAGGGCGTTAGCGTAATGCTTTCGGATATGCTTCGGCCGGTGCCGCTTCTTTCATTTGCAATCCGCTATTACGGTGCGTTTACCGGAATCATGATCACCGCCAGCCATAATCCGCCGAAATACAACGGTTACAAGGTGTACGGAGAGGACGGCGGACAGATGACACCGGAAGCTGCGGAAGAGATCCTCAGCAGAAGAGAGCAGATTTCCGATATTCGCAATGTCCGAGTTATGGCTGTCGATGAAGCTCGGGAGGCCGGTATGCTCCGGTATTTCGGAGAGGATCTCGACGAGGCGTATACCGATATGCTGACCGAGCTGGTGATCGACCGGCCGGCGATCGAACGGCACAGCGACATGTCGATCGTTTATACACCGATTCACGGGTCCGGAAATCGACCGGTTCGCAGGATCCTGAAGCGTGTCGGGTTCTCGAACGTCCATGTGGTTCCCGAACAGGAAATGCCGGACGGAAATTTTCCGACGGTCAGCGGGCCCAATCCGGAAGATCCGAACGCATTGAAGATGGCGGTCGAACTGGCCGGCAGAGTCGGAGCGGAACTTGTGATCGGAACCGATCCCGATTGCGACCGCGTCGGCGTATCCGTTATCGATCGCCAAACGGGCATGTACAAAAGCTTGAGCGGGAATCAAATCGGCCTATTACTTCTGGATTATATTCTCGGCTATAAGAAGAGTACCGGAATCCTTCCGGAAAAATCTTTTGCGGTTACCACCATCGTATCCAGCCGTCTGGCGGGAGTCATTTGCGCGCATTACGGGGTCGAAATGCAGGAGACGTTGACCGGCTTCAAATTCATCGGTGAGCGGATTCGTATTGACGATGAAGAGGGGGACAAGCATTTCCAGTTCGGGTTTGAAGAGAGTTACGGATATTTGTCCGGACGCAATGTCAGAGATAAGGACGCGGTCGTAGCGGCGATGTTGATCGCGGGGATGGCCGCCCAGTCTATGGATCGCGGACAAACACTGATCGATCGGTTGGAGGATCTTTTCCGGAGGTTCGGATATGGTGCCGAGGAATCGGTTTCCTTTACGCTCGAGGGGAAGGAAGGCACCGAACGAATTAAGTCCGCAATGGATTTTTTCAGGGAAGAAGCTTGCAAGATGGACGGGAATAATGCCAAAGGACTTTTCGGGAAATACGGAACGACGGCGATCCGCGATTATCAGTCGTCAAAACGGTACGCATTTTCGGGGAACGGAGTCGCTGTCTCGGACATTGATCTTCCGAAATCGGATGTGATCCTGTATGAGATCGGTGGGGAGAAGGGTCTGGATTGGGCGTGTATTCGTCCGTCCGGCACCGAACCGAAACTGAAGGTTTACTTCGGTGTTTATGCGGAGTCCGGAGAAAAGGCAGCCGAAACACTCGACGGCATTAAACAATCCGTCGTTCGACGGGTCGCAGAACGTTTGAATATTCGGTAATCGAGAAAATTACGATTGTGACGGACACGCAAAAAGGCAATGATCCATTGCCTTCATTTTAGTCTGTATATGTGGACAAGCCGGAGGTCAGGCGTTGCGGATTGCCAAAGCGTATATCAGACTCGTGCAACAAGCCACCGCGGTCCGAATGTCGGTCAGAAAGGCTTCCATCGGGTCGTCGCAACTTTTCTTCGAGTACAGGAAATCACTGATATGATGATATTGCTTCCGGGAATAGGAGTCATGCCAACGGGAGAACTCTTCCAACAGGCCGTCTGTGTTCGCGGGAACGGACAACAGAGTTACGTGATCAGGAACATAGCGGCAAAGGGCTTCGATTTCAGTACGATTTTCGTAGAAAAAATCACGCATCTCGTGTTCGTAATTCAAGTGATGCTTTGCGCCGTTGATGCCTTCACCCTGGTGCGCGACGCAAAAGAAGTCACATAAGTAGTGACAGACGATCCCGAGACGCAGAGAAAAAACGGGCGAAACGAAAAGTGAATCGGGACTTTGACGGGAATGCTTGCGAACGGTGGTTTCCAGCATTCCGCTCATAAACGGCTGAGAGCGCAAGGCAAAATGAGGGTGCGTTAAAGGAAGCCAACTGATGTCGGGAAGCATATTTCCGATACTGTACCAGAAAGGGGAGATTCGAATTGCCTTCTTGTTTGTCAAGGAAGAGAGAACATTCTGTCGAATCAACGCGCCCATGTGGCGGTGAAGTTTTGTTACCATGGATTCCTCTTCTTTCGTATGGATGTTTGTCCGTTCCATGCAGTCGACCCAGCCCTATTATACTCCTCAAACGCAGATTGTATATATAAATATGGTGGTGAAAACGCTAAAATTTTCCGGCGAATTTGTTCCGGGTGACGTTATTCATGTATAATTGTTCTGCAGACACTTGAAAGATGAGTCCGACTATAGTAATTTCTATTGTGATGGCTCATATTATTACTACGATCTGTTGTGTTTCAACCAATTAATGACGACGAAGAAGACAGGTGACATCCCAATGAAGAAGAAAGCTCAATATAAGCATAAGCCGACCCGGAAGATTCTGATTGCCGGGATTGCTGTCGCCGCAGTAATTGCGATCGGTGCGGCGGTCGTTTATTTCGGAAAAGGCGCAATGAATCCGGGACCGACAAATCCGAGCCGATACGAGACCAAGGTATCTATGGAAGAGATGAGGGCGGTGCTGGATATCGGAACGATTTACAACGGGATTTTTATTAACGGCCAAGATGTGTCCGGCAAAACGGTCGACGAAGTGGTCGCGATGTTTGACGATGATCCGGGTATGAATAATCAACCGATCAACATTACATTATCGGTGACCGGCACGGTGTATTCACTCGATACCGCCGGGTTGAAGTTGGAGTCCAATATACGCGAGATCGCCGAAGAAGCCTATCAGTACGGCAGGGAAGCCTCCGGAGCGACGGAGGAAGAGAAGCTCGGCCTCAGATATGAGCAGGTTATCGCGCTCAAGACTGATCCTAAGTATTTTCAGACCGCGATCACACTCAGCAAAGACAAGGTCAGTAAGTTGGTTCATGAAGTCCTTGATCCGTTGAACACCGAATTGAAGGAAGCGGTTGTGACCGGATTTGATGTTGTGAATAAAGTATTCGTGATCGAGGATTCTCAGTACGAGATGCATATCGACATCGAGCGTGTGATCGATGATATAAAGGAAGGTCTGGACGCCGGCGTATATACTGAGATGTATTACGTTAGTGCGAGTACAGTTTCGCCGACCGTAACGAAGGAATTCTTGGAGAGCCACTTGGGACTGGTTTCAACCACGAAGACCAGCACCTCGTATGACAGGAACCGGAACACGAATATCCGGCTGGTATGCGAGACCGTCAACGGGCTGGTGCTCCAACCGGGAGAGTCTTTCAATTACAATAGTTTTGTGGGCGAGCGAACCGCCGCGAAGGGATATAAAGAAGCAGGCGGTATTTATGACGGACAGTTAAGAGATGAACTCGGCGGCGGGATCTGTCAGGTTTCCGGCACCATGTATCACAGTGTGATGAAAGCGGATCTTCAGGTCGATCTGCGCTACCCTCACTCCTGGCCGAGTGCTTATGTGCAAACCGGGACGGATGCGACCGTCACCTGGGGAGGCGCGAACTTCCAGTTTACGAATAACACGGATTACCCGATCGCGATGATTGCCGAATATCGCGACAAGGATAACGGTAACGGTGGTTGGTGTACGATTGAGATTTACGGACGTCCGATACCGGACGGAATGACAATCGAATTTGTCGGAGTGGTTCATTCGAGCAGAGCGCCGACGAAGGTTGAATATGTCGCCGACCCCCTGTTGGACGTGGGCAAAACAGAGACCGAGAGAGACCCGCACAACGCAATCAGCGCGTCTGCTTATCAGGTTTTCTACCGGGACGGAGAAGAAGTGAAGAGGGTCAAGGCTTCTTCGAGCAATTATCGAATGATTAATGCTCTGATTCGTGTCGGGGTCAAAGGAGAGAACGGGACGATTTATACCATCGATCCCCTGACCGGTGCCGTGGTCATGACACCGACACCGACGCCGCCCGGACCGACGGATCCGACCGGGCCGACCGATCCGACCGAGCCGCCTCCGACAACAGTACCGACGGATCCGACTGATCCG
>JAAYIQ010000045.1 GCA_012523365.1 Clostridiaceae bacterium | reverse complement strand
TTTGCGCATCGCATGTGGATATTTTGAATGGGTTAATGATCGTTCTCCTCTCTCTTTGTTGTTTCTGCTATTCCTATTCTGTATCTACGATCTGCATTACAATTCATGATTAGGCAAGCATCTTGAATGAAAACCTTCAATTCATAAGCAGATGTTGTCATTAAATGCTCTGAACTCACGCAATAGCCGAAAACCGATCGGATGCTCGGAAGATTCGAAGCGTACTATCGGTTGTTATATACAACCGTTATATGATTGTTCTCGGCACTTCCGACTCGCCTACGCTTCGCGTCCTATTTATCCGTCGTCACGGGGACTTTTCCTTTCGCCCATGCAACCATTTCTTAATCCTTTTCCCTGTATTCGAGGACTTTTTTGACTTTTTGAATTACTAAATTGCTGTTGACCATATTTCGAGTTCTTCTCTCGTATCTTCCCGAATATCAAGATTTGTAACATTGTTATTTACCGGTTTTCGTATAATAATTGTGTTGTTTCACGTGAAACAGGGGGGTTCCGGCATCATTGTCTTTGATTTTGGGAACCGAAATGATTAATGCTGTTCTTTCAATCCGAAATAGAGGATACGAACTGCTTACTTAACACGCTGATCTCTCCGATCACGAATAAGTTTCCCGACATATCATATTTTATTAAATTAAAAAGGCGCGGTTTATATTCGCGCCTTCTTATCAATTCTATGAATAAATGATCATACGTCCGTAATGGCGTATTTGGCGTTCTCTTGAATAAACTCCTTACGCGGCTCGACCTTGTCTCCCATAAGGAGCGTAAAGGCTTCATCGGCAGCTTGAGCGTCCTCTATGTGAATCTGCAAGAGCTTTCTGCTCTCAGGATTCATCGTGGTTTCCCATAACTGTTCCGAACTCATCTCTCCGAGGCCCTTATATCTCTGGAGTTTCGGCTCTTTCCATCCCGTTTCAATCTTAATTCGTTCGACTTCTCGCTCATCGTACGCATAATAACCTTCATTTCCCTGATAAACTCGAAAAAGGGGCGGGCAGGCTATGTATACGAATCCGCCTTCTACTAACGGGCGTAAATATCTGAAAAAGAAAGTGAGGAGAAGGGTTCGGATATGTGAGCCGTCAACATCCGCGTCTGCCATGACGATCACCTTGTGATATCTGAGCTTCTCGGTATCAAAATCATCCCCGATTCCGGCTCCGAGCGCCATAACAACCGGTTGCAGCTTCTCATTACCGTATACTTTATCGATGCGAGCCTTCTCGACGTTAAGCATTTTGCCCCACAAGGGAAGGATCGCCTGGTATTTCCGCTCGCGACCTTGCTTCGCTGATCCTCCGGCGGAATCTCCTTCAACAATAAAGATTTCACAAAGAGACGGGTCCTTCTCCTGACAATCAGCCAATTTTCCGGGCAGCGCATTCGACTCGAAAACGCTCTTCCTGCGGGTAAGATCTCTGGCCTTGCGGGCGGCCTCTCGCGCCCGTGAGGCCGAAAGACACTTCTCCATAACGACCTTTGCCGTCTGTGGATTTTCTTCGAGATATTGAGATAGTTTCTCGTTTACCACCGATTCGACCATCGTCCGAATCTCGGCGTTTCCGAGCTTCGACTTGGTTTGCCCCTCGAATTGCGGATCGGGAAGCTTAACGCTGACGATTGCACCCAATCCCTCTCTGGCATCTTCTCCTTGGAGATTCTTGTCTCCATCCTTTAGATACTTATACTTGCGAGCGTAATCGTTTATAACCTTTGTAAGTGCCGATTTCAAGCCTGTAAGGTGAGTCCCGCCTTCCACCGTTGCGATGTTATTGGCATAGGAATAGACATTCTCCGCAAAAGAGTCATTATATTGAATCGCAACCTCGACAAAGGAGTCTCCGGCACGTTGTGCGATATAAATCGGGGGTTTATGCAGCGTTTCACGGTGTCGATTCAGATATTCGACAAATGATATGATTCCTCCGTCATAGTGAAGAGTCTTCACGATCGGTTCTTCTTCACGATTATCGGTCAGTATGATCGTGATTTCCTTATTAAGGAACGCCATTTCGCGATATCGTGTGATCATTGTCGAAAAATCAAAGTTGCGATCGGGGAAAATCTGATCGTCCGGCACAAAGACAGTCTTGGTCCCCGTGACACATGCCTCGCATTTGCCGATTACTTCCATCGGCTTACTGGTTATTCCCCGTTCAAAGCCGATCTCATAAATATTGCCGTCCCGGCAAACCTGAACGATCATTGAAGAGGAGAGCGCGTTTACGACCGAAGCGCCGACTCCGTGAAGTCCACCGGACACACTATATGCTCCTCCGCCGAATTTACCGCCTGCGTGAAGCACTGTATGCACGACCTCAACGCTCGGAATTCCCCTCTGAGGGTGTATTCCTACCGGTATACCGGATCCGTTGTCCTCTACGGTCACGGAACCATCCTTATTCAGTATGATTTTCACGGTATCACAACGACCCGCCAATGCCTCGTCAACCGAATTTGCGACGATCTCATACACCAAATGATGTAGTCCGCGCAGTGTCGTGTCGCCGATATACATGCCGGGGCGTTTCCGAACGGCTTCCAGGCCCTCAAGAACTTGTATGTCGGTATCATCGTAATCCGATGTGTTGTGTGTATCAAATTGATCCTGCCCTGCTGAAACACCCGCGATCTCATCGAGAGAATCCTCAGCATAGTCATCCGTTAACGCACGGGGGTTAATTGCCAGATTATCGATCTCGTCACTCGACTCGTCTTCTTCGATCGGTTGGTAATAAAGGTCAACCGCTTTCTTTTTCTCTTCTTCGTGATTGTTTGCCATCGATTTATATCCTTTCAAAGTGGTTCTTATATCTCGCGCAGACTCTTTTTACCGACGATGCCAGATTATTGTCGATACGATCGCATTATGGTCGTTAACCCCTGAATCAGTACGTTTGTAACACTGTTACATCGGTTGCTGTTGCGCTCTCGTTAACAAGGATCCGTTCCCGGACATTCGTTGAAGCAACGTATGCGCCGACAGAGGCGATACATAGGAGCGTTCCATCGTTACAATCAGCGATTGAGGAATCTCTGTTCCGATATATTCCATTCGTCCCGATTTCTCTTCACCGGACATAAATCGCTTCATGTCGGTTTGATACGAATAGACGCTGTTGAGGTCGAAAACGCCGATAATCAGTCTGTCAGAAACAACGTACTCTCCTCCGATATGGATGTACACTTCAGCGTCTTTCCTCCGAAAAAGGGACAATAACCGATGCTTTAACGAACAAGATCATTATACCACAACAAGCCTTTCAGCCTGGTGTAAACTTCGAGATGTTTATTGTGGAAAAATGAAATGATCGGAGGACAGTCATTCCGGACAGAAATCGTTGAACGGAAGACAAACGGAATAAAAAACGGTTCAGATCTGTCCGGGATCATCGATCGTATCCGGAATCACACTTCCTTCCAGAACCCGATAGAAGGAAAAAGCACCCGTTTGTGAAAACAGATCGGGGCACAATGGAATCAATTCCCTCGACACAAATTCCTTGTCGGTACAAGTGATAAAAACCTGAGCATGTCCGAGTCCGGATAAAAGCGCCTGCCTCCGACGGGCATCCAATTCACTGAAGACATCATCCAACAGAAGAACCGGTGATTCCTTCGTATCTTCCCGTAATATGTCGAGTTCGGCCATTTTAAGAGCAAGAGCGGCGGATCTCTGTTGTCCCTGTGATGCAAATGGTCTCAGGCCTTCTCCGTCCAACGAGAGTTCCAAATCGTCGCGATGAGGGCCGATCATGGTCAATCCCTTTTCATAATCCTCCCGATGAGTCGCCTTCCATCGGGAAAGCAAATAATTTTCGATTCGATCCCTGATCATCGTTTCCGATGTTTCGGACAGGATCTCATTCAGCCCTCCGATCGAACGATATCGAACGGAAAGAATCTCCTTTTCGTCGGAAATTCGGCTGTGATGAATCGATGCCGCCCCGGAAATCCGCTCGGAAAACACGAGTCGTTCTTCGATTATTTCGGCGGCAGTTTCCGCCATCGAATAATCCCATATCTCCAATTCCGCTTCCTCTTGGGCATTGAGGCCCTTTGCGCCCTTGGTTGTACGGATGATCTTCAGCGTTCGATTTCTTTGCATCAATAGTTTGGAATATCTTTGAAGTGCGTGAAAATATCTCGGTCGTACCTGAGAGATCAGGAGATCCAGGTACCTTCTTCTTACGGAGGGCCCTTCTTTAATCAGTAACATATCTTCCGGGGCGAATATAACAGCGTTAAAAATCCCGATATACCGGCTTATTTTGTCCAATGGTACATCATTGTGCTCCGCGATTCTTTTCGCTTTCGGGGAGGAAAGGGAGGGGTCCGTTTCATCAAAATAGCTCAGGGATACGCTTTCATCATAATCATCATTATCGGAAGTCAGGATGAGTCGAACTTTGTACTTCGTCTCATTGTGCAATATTAAATCCCGGTCTTTCGAGGTTCTGTGGGATCGCGCGCATGCACAAAGGTACAACGCTTCCAGAATATTCGTTTTCCCCTGAGCGTTCGCGCCGTAAAAGACGTTGACGGAGGATCCGACTTCTAATTCAAGCCTTCGGAAATTACGGAAGTTCGTCAATTCTACGGAACGAATACGCATGCATCTTCGCCGTTCGATCCGTTACCGCCGTAAGGGCAATACGAGGTAAGCAAAATCGTCCCCTTCAGTCGGTTTCAAAACACACGGGCCGTTACTGCCGCTGAATTGAATGGTTATTTCCTCATCCTCGATCACGCGCAACGCGTCAATAAAATAACGCGGATTGAAGTCGATGTCGATTCTTTCTCCGCGGATCGAAACGGGAATCTCTTCGCGTAAGGTTCCGAGCTCCGTGCTGGCGCTGATTACCAAAACTTCGTCATTCGGCATTGTTAACTGAACGGGGCTTCTTCTGTCTTCGGAAAGAATAATTAACGACGCACGTTCGATCGCACTGAGCATTACTGCGGAAGATACCAGCATCGTAGTATCCCCGCTCTTGGGAAGAATTGCTTTATAATTCATGTATTCGCCCTGAATCAGGCGGGATACGATACGAACTTTACCTGTATCCAAGAGAATATGATTCTGAGAGGAATAAATAACCAATTCCGCATCTTTGCCATCCAGAATCCTTCCCGCTTCATGGAGTGCCTTGCCGGGAACAATGAACTTCATGACCGGCAAATCACTGCCGATCGCCTGTTTGCGAAGAGCGAGTCGAAATCCGTCAATGGCAACCATCTCGACCGAAAATCCGTCACAAATAAAGAAGCAACCGTTCAGAGTGGGGCGGCTCTCATCAGTGGAAACGGCAAAAATCGTTTGTCGAATCATATCTCTGAGAACACCCTGCATCAAAATGACCTTCTGAGCATCCTGAACCTCGGGTATCTTAGGATATCCCTCTGAAGATAACCCTTTAATCGAAAAAACGGAGGATCCGCACTCAATGTTGATGGTCAATCGATCATCCGTTTCCAACGTTACAAATTCTTCCGGTAATTTGCGTACAATTTCTCCGAAAAGCTTGGAATTGATCACCACGGATCCATCTGCTTTAATGTCCGCTTCCAGCTTCGCCTCAATACCGGTCTCAAGATCATATCCGGTAAGTTTGACCCCTTCGGAAACGGACGCCTCGATCAGTATTCCATCCAGAATCGGCAATGTCGACCGTGTCGAAACCGCCTTCTGAACGATGGAAATCGCTTCATTCAGCCGATCCCTGGAACACATAAATTTCATAAAGGCCACCTCCGCTTTCGAAAATCGATAACACTACTATTATACAGAAAAAATTAAATTTTTCTATCGTTTCGGCGGTTCTCTTGCGTATTCATGGAATAACCCGTCGCTTTTCGTAATATAACCGTAATAAAATAAAAACACTACTGAAAAGAAAGTTTTCCACAACTCGTGATTTTTACTAATTTTGGAACAAACCGATGTAACAATGTTCTATGAATTTGCCACTACCATATAAAAGACAAATATTCGCTTTCTTCTTATGGTATGTGAATTGCGTTTATAAACTTGAAAACCATTGATATTAAAGGATTTCGGCTGTTCATAACAGGGGAATAAAAAAGTGGAAAAAAGGAGAAAAACAAGAGGTTGTGAGAAGTGTTTTTTTTCCCCATTCCCTGCACACGAATTCCATCGATAATTATCCACATGTCTACACAAAAATGTGGATATCTTTTTCTTGTAACTTAGGTGAGGATTTGACTCGAAAAGCCACAACAAACTCAGCCCGAGAGTCTTTTTTTAATTTCTTCGATATCGGTGATCAATTCGGAATCGGAGGAGGACAGATCCGAAGAAACTTTATTGCATGCATGAATCACCGTCGTGTGGTCTTTACCCCCGAAGACCTCGCCGATCTTCGGAAAGGTCATGCTGATCACATATCGGCAGAGGTACATCGCAACCTGTCGGGGAACGATGATATCCTTGCTTCTTCGGGAAGAAAGAATGTCACTGACGGAGATATTGTAGAATCTTGAGACGACCTCCGTTATCAACTGGAAGGTGATCATTTTCTCGGGACGGGGAAGGATGATATCTTTTAACGCCTGAATCGCGACGTCGAGATCCAGAGATCCGGCCAGGAGACTATACGCAAGCACGGTATTGAAGGCTCCGTCCAGTTCGCGGATATTTGTGGCGATATTGGATGCTATATAATCAAGAACGTCCTCGGGAACCTGAACGGCGTTTTGTTGGGCGCGCTTCTGCAGAATAGCGTAACGGGTTTCATAATCCGGAGGCTGAATATCGACGATCAAACCGGAGGAGAAGCGTGTCCTCAACCGTTCCTCAAGCGACGCGAGGCTCTGAGGCGGCTTGTCGCAGGTCATGACGATGTGTTTACCCGACTCATGAAGCGCATTAAACGTATGGAAGAACTCGATTTGCATCTGTTCTTTTCCCTCAATGAACTGGATATCGTCGATCAACAACAGATCGGTACTGCGGTATTTGTCGCGAAATTCATCGTATGAGGCTTCTTTGATCGCAGAAATGAACTCGTTGACGAATTGCTCGCACTGCACATAGATGACTTTCTTGTCTTTTTTTCTGCGGGTAACAAAGTTGCCGATTGCGTGCATGAGATGTGTTTTGCCCAAGCCCGATCCGCCGTACAGGAAAAGCGGATTGTAATTACGACCGCCCAATTTCTCGGCGACGGCCACACAAGCGGCATGCGCAAAACGGTTGCCGGAACCGACCACAAAAGAATCGAATGAATATTGCGGATTGAGCTGAGAATATTGAGGTACGGCATCATCCGTATGGGCGGAAGCGGACAGGGCGGATGCATCTCCGGAACCGTTATCTCCGTTCGGGGTCCGTCGCATCGCATCCAATAATTCTTCGGATCCGCTGACACGGATCTCGACGTCAATGGTTCGGGAGAGAACCTGTTCAAACGAATGGACAATCAGCGGATGAAACTGCATTACATAGGAAAGTGAGAACTTATCCGGAACGGTAAGGATGAAAACTTTGTCATCACCATATACCGGAATCATCGGATCAATCCATGTTTTCAGACTGACATCGGAGATCTCCTTTGAAATAACGTTATGAACTTTATTCCAGACGGATTTAAATTGTGCTTCCTGCATACAGCTCGCTTCCATGAAATATTCGTGGATACAAAAGTAAATCCATGATAGCAGAAAATGTCCGGCACGAACAGTATCTGCTATAATAAACGAGGAGGGAAGCGCCGAAATACGGCGCTTTCAAACGAAAGGATAAGTCGCGACCGCATGAAAAAGAAATTTGAAGCGTCGTTGAATCGTTTAAACAATGAAATCAGGTCACCGAGACTTTTTTCGAGCGAGATAAAGACGGCGAAGTCGCCCTTTAAAACGGAAAAGAGTGCAAGTGCGCGATCTGCCGATCGAGGAGAAGAGGTTGACCGGTCCGGCTCAGCCCCTGCCACCGGTTCTTATCGGGGCCGGCGAAGGGCGATTTTTCGCGTCTCGCTTTTGGTCTTTGCGGTGATCTTGATCGCCGCAGGCATTATTCTTATTTTCAAACGACCGGTAGTTGAGGAGCAGCGGAAGGCTCAAGCACATCAAATTGCTTCTCAAATCCGGGTCGGAGAAGTTACGGTGATCGTCGATCGGGACGCCTTCGAGGTGGAAGGCGAGGGGTACGAGATTTTCGAGGATGAATTGAACCCGCCGGATCCCGAGAGTGAGCTTTTTGCACTTCCGGAGAAAGTAACGCTGACGGCCGTGGGAATCATCACGATCGATTCGATCGATTTAATTCTGCCGCTTTGGGACAACGCCGGAATCATTCCCCTTCGTTACGGAGCCGGGATCCATGACAACACCGCAGTGCCCGGACAAGAAGGGAATTTGGTCATTTTAGGACATCGGATGAAGACTTACGGCAGTATTTTCAACCGGCTCGGGGAAATGAAAATCGGCGACACGGCGGAAATCGTCACGATGGACGGATCGACGCACATCTATGTCGTAGACCGGATCATCGAGGCTCTTCCACCCCGGGAATTGCCCGAATACATCGAAAGCGGGAGCGGAGAAGGAGCACAACTCACGCTGGTCACCTGCACGCCGACGGGGGTGGGATCACACCGGCTTGTGATCATCGGACACCTCTCGGACGAATAAACGAATGCGGAAAATTTTTCTCCCGATAAAGACAGAATGACAAAACGATGATAATATACTGTGCAAAAAGAAACGCGCGGGGATAAAACGGATGAAAAAAGCCTGTTTGGTATTGGATGACGGAAGCATTTATCCGGGTTTTCGGTTCGGATCGGATCGCGAAACGGTCTGTGAGGTGGTTTTTTCAACGGGACTGACCGGGTATGTGGAACTTTTGACAGACGCTTCTTTTTGCGGTCAGGCGGTAACGATGGCGCATCCGGTCGTCGGAAATTACGGCGTATTCGAGGATGTTTCGGAGGCTGACCGGTTGTGGGTCGACGCGCTGATCGTTCGCGATTTGACGCATGTCGAAAATGACGAGCGAGGTGCCGAGGATCTCGATCAATACCTGAAAAGAAACGACGTGCCCGGTATTCGGGGGATTGACACGCGCGCGCTGACTCTGAAGATCCGCGAGGAGGGAACCCGTATCGGCTGCATCGTCGACGGAACGCCCGATACGCTTGATCTTCCGGCGATTTTCGCAAAAATCCGCTCATACAACGCGAGAAATCTTGTCATGCAGGTCAGCCCGAAGGAGAAGCAATTCTACCCGGCGTGGAAGACCGGCTGGGACGAGACCAATATTTCCGATCGAAGGGAAGCCGGAGAAAGGACGGAATTGAGTCGGAGCGAATGTCCGGAGAATAATTCCAAACCTCTTTTCCGTGTGGCTTTTCTGGATTTCGGAGCGAAGCATAATATCATCTGGAATCTGACCAAGCGCGGATGTGCTGTAACCGCATACCCGTGGAACACCTCCGCGGAGGAAATTCTTTCCGCGGCGCCGGACGGAATTTTTCTGTCGAACGGTCCCGGTGACCCCGTAAATGTCGGATCCGCAATCGCGGAAATTCGTATACTGATCGACTCCGGAGTGCCGGTTATGGGGGTTTGTCTCGGACATCAGCTCGTTGCGTTGTCGCTCGGTGCAACGACCGTTAAGTTGAAATACGGACATCGGGGAGTGAATCATCCGGTCAAAGAGATCGAATCCGGCCGGGTGTATATGACCTCGCAGAATCACGGATATGTTGTGGTCGCAGAATCGGTTCCGGAGGCTCTGTGCGAGGTCAGCCATATCAACGTCAACGACGGCACGGTCGAGGGCCTCCGCATGAAGAATCGCCCGGTTTTTACCGTTCAGTACCACCCGGAAGGAACGCCGGGACCTCAGGACAACAACTATCTTTTCGACCGGTTTATTGACGCGATGACGACAAAATCGGCGGAGGAGAAAACAATATGAGATCCTTCGGAACCGCCGCGGCGATGGCGGCGGCAGGCGCGATTCGTTTTGCCCTGAGATTTCTCGGGAAGGGAGCCACGACCCTTCCCGGAAAAGTCGCGATTCGGATTGCCCCCGATTTTCTTAACGAAATGAGTCGCGGCAAAAACATAATCATGGTGACCGGAACCAACGGGAAAACGACAACGACACATATGATTTCCGAGATCCTCAAGAAAGCCGGCTATTCCGTCGGAACCAATGTCTCCGGTGCCAATCTCGCGTCCGGGCTTGCAACCGTTTTTGCCGAGCACGCGCCTGCGGAGCGAGCGGCGGGCAGGAAGGGTATCCCGACTGCCTATGTGCTGGAGACCGACGAGGCCGCCTTCGCGGTAACCGCGGGTCGGATCAATCCGAAGGTGTGTGTGGTGACCAATCTTTTCCGCGATCAGCTCGATCGATTCGGAGAACTTCTCTATACGCGAAGTTGTATCGAAAAGGGCCTTGATGCGACGGACTCGAAGGTGCTCCTGAATGCGGACGACTCGATGATCGCGGCACTCAGAAACGGCAGGGAAAATCGCGTTGCCTTCTTTGGAGCCGACGAGGCTCACATGATGAGTAACAATGTTACAAAAGCTGCAGAACCGGCAACTTTACCGTCATCTTCAGATGCGGAGTACTGCCTGAAATGCAAAGTAAAATTCGAATATTCGGCCAGAAGTTTCGGACATTTCGGAATGTACCGATGTCCGTCATGCGGCGATCACAGACAGACTCCCGATTTTTCCGCCTATACGGAAGGGAGTACGTTTGAAACCGGGGCGCCGCTGATTCTGACCGGAGAAGGGGCGCGGGCGAGTTCGTCTCTTTCGATTCCCGGCGCACACAACGTGTACAATGCGGCGGCCGCGATCGGCGCGTGTGTTCTTTTCGGGAAGGAAGCCGGAGACGAAACGCTTACGCTTCCGTTTTGTGCGGAAGTCCTGTCTCTGGTCCGCCCGGCGTTCGGCCGCATGGAAAAAATCATGGTCGGGGAGAAGAGTTTTTGCATCCTGCTGGTCAAGAATCCGGTTGGACTCGATCGCGCGCTGACGCATATTTCGGAAGCGACGGACGTCGGGGGAGTATATCTTCTTCTGAACAGTAACATTGCGGACGGAACGGATGTTTCCTGGATATGGGACGTCGATTTCGAGAGCAGAAAGTTCCCGGATCAAACATATGTATCGGGTGAGCGGTATGCGGAGATGCTCCTGCGGCTGGTGTATTCGAAAGCGGTGCCGGACACCGTAAAAAGCGCGGAAATGAAACGGAGCGAAGCGCTTTTCGAAGAAGCGCTCGCCGCGTGTCCGGACGGAAAGTGTCTTTATGTACTCCCCAACTATACCGCGATGCTTTCACTCAGAAAATATCTGGTCGGACGATTCCGGCTGAAGAATTACTGGAAATAGGGAGGACCGAATGGAACAAACGATTCGTATTTGTCATATGTATCCGGATCTTCTGAATCTGTACGGCGATCGCGGCAACATATTAGCATTGGCTTATCGGGCAGGCCTTCGGGGCATAAAAGCGCGCGTTACCGCGCTTTCCATCGGTGAAGTGTTCGAGCCGGAGCAATACGATATCGTTTTTTTCGGAGGCGGACAGGATGCCGAGCAGAATATCATTCGCGCGGATCTGGTTCAAATCAAAGGGGATGCCGTCAAGACCGCCGTCAATAACGGAAATGTCTTTCTGTGTATTTGCGGCGGGTACCAGATGATGGGCGAGTACTACGAGGAATTCGACGGTACGCGTATCGATTGCCTACACGCGATCAATATTTATACGATCGCCCAGAAAAAGCGACTGATCGGAAACACGGTGTATGAGAGTGATTTGTTGCGCGCCGGTGCGGCTCATAATTGCGTTGAACCCCGGAAATTGTTTGGATTTGAAAATCACAGCGGCAGAACATTTTTGGGAGAAGGCGTCCGACCTCTTGCAAAAGTTTTGTGCGGAGCCGGCAACAATGGGGAGGACGGAACCGAGGGTGCGGTGTATCGTAACGTATATTGCACATATTCCCACGGAAGCTTTCTTCCGAAGAACCCCGCAATGGCGGATCATCTGCTCGAAAAGGCCTTGAAACAAAGGATCGGAGAAGACTTTTGCCTGGAGCCGGCGGAATGTGAAGTCGAGAATATTGCAAGAACAAGCGCCTCAACTTGCAAAAGGGGTTGACAAGAGACTAGTTCCTGAAATACAATGACATCGACCGAGAAGGAGACGGGACGCCCGTCTCCTTTGCAATTTTCAGGTTTCGCACGGAAAGCGGAACCGAGGGGAGGATTAAGATGTCCAAGTATTCTAAGGAAGACATTATCAAGATCGTTAAAGAAGAGGATGTCCATTTTATCCGTCTTCAATTCACGGATATTTTCGGAATCCTGAAGAATGTCGCGATTACGCCGAGTCAGCTTGAGAAGGCGCTCAGCAACGATTGCATGTTCGACGGCTCGTCGATCGACGGGTTTGCACGCATCCATGAGTCCGACATGTATCTCTATCCGGATCTCGACACGTTCGTGATTTTTCCGTGGCGACCGCAAATCGGAAAGGTCGCTCGCCTGATCTGCGATGTGTATACGCCGGAAGGAAAGCCCTTTGCGGGGGATCCGAGATATGCTCTCAAACGCGTGTTGGCTCGTGCGGCCGATATGGGATATACCTTCAACGTCGGACCGGAGCTGGAGTTTTTCATCTTCCATTTTGACGAAGAGGGCAAGCCGACGACGTTCGCGCATGACCAGGGCGGATATTTTGATCTGGAGCCGGTCGGTCAGGGCGAGGATATTCGGAGAGAGATCGCTTTCGCGCTTGAATCGATGGGATTTGAGATCGAAGCGACGCATCACGAGGTGGCGCAGGCCCAGCACGAAATCGATTTCAAGTTCGGGGACGCACTTCGTGTAGCTGACGATATCGTAACCTTCCGTCTGACCGTGAAAACGATCGCCAAGAAGTACGGAATGCATGCCACGTTTATGCCGAAGCCGATTTTCGGAATCAACGGGTCGGGAATGCACACCAATATGTCTTTGATGAAGGACGGAAAGAATGCTTTCTACGATCCGGACGGAGATCTGGGTCTTTCGGAGACTGCCAGCCACTTCATCGCGGGGCTTCTGAAGCACGTGAAGGAATTTACGGCGATCAGCAACCCGCTCGTAAACTCATATAAGAGACTGGTCCCCGGATATGAAGCGCCGTGTTATCTTGCGTGGTCCGCTGCAAACCGCTCCGCATTGATCCGTGTTCCCGCGACCCGGGGTAAGGGTACCCGCGTGGAACTGCGTTGCCCGGATCCGGCCTGCAATCCGTACCTTTCGCTGGCGATGTGTCTGGCGGCCGGCCTGGATGGGATCGAGAACAAGATGGTTCCGCCGAAGCAGATCGTCAGCTCGATTTTTGAGATGACGCCCGAGGAACGTAAGGATCACGAGATCGACAATCTTCCCGGGAACCTCGAACAGGCGCTGGATCTTTTCGAGCAGAGCGAACTTGCGAAAGAAACACTCGGTGATCACATTTTTACCAAGTATCTGGACGCAAAGAGAAAAGAGTGGAACGAATACCGAATGAGGATCAGCGGATGGGAACTGGACAAATATCTGCTTCGGTACTAGTTGATTTGACGCTTTAAGTGGGAGAAAAACAATGAGAGGGATAATCCTTGCTTTTCCCGAAATCAAAACGGCGGCAAGAATCCGTGACGCACTTACCAATCACGGACTTGCCGTCCGGGGAATCGCCAGAGACGGCGCCGCGGCATTGCGCCTAGCGCTTTTGGAGGACGGAGGCGGTCTGATTATCACCGCTCCGGCATTACCGGACCTGACGGCCCCGCTCCTGTTCTCCAATTTGACCGACGACTTTGACATGCTGATTCTTTCGACCGGCTATGTCATGGGTGATTATGAATCGCAAAAAGAGGGTATGTACGTTGTAACTCTGCCGGTGCTTTCCGAGGATTTGGCTTTCTATGTAAAAGCGCTTCTCGAGACGCGACAGTTTCCGATGCTCGGAGCGACCAGTACCATGATCGCTCCGTCAACGAAAGAGGTTTTCGCGATAAAACCGACGCGTTCCGCGGAGGACAAGCGCAAAATCGAATCAGCCAAGCTGGTATTGATGAGAAAGGAACGGATGTCTGAGGCCGAAGCACACAAGTATTTGCAGAGGGAAAGCATGCTGAAAGGCACGAACATGGTCTTGCTTGCGGAACAGATCCTTCAGGACTCGTGAGGGGGCAAAAGATGAGCAGGATTCCGTTCACAAAAATGCAGGGGATCGGAAACGATTATATCTATGTAGATTGCACTGCCAAAGATTATTTCGACGGCGAAGGGGCGGGAGAGTTCGCCAAACGCTTCTCGAATCGACATTTCGGGATCGGAAGCGACGGTGTGATCGTCATTCGCCCGTCCGATTCGGCGGATTTCAGGATGGAGATGTTGAACGCCGACGGATCGATCGGCAAAATGTGCGGGAACGGGATCCGTTGTCTGGCCAGATATGTTATGGATCGAGGCCTGACGGACCGCCGCCGGATTCGAGTCGAGACGCTCTCCGGAATTCGTACGATTGAAGCACAGACAGATCCGAACGGGCAATTTCTTGCCCGTGTGAACATGGGGAAACCGTCATTTTTGTGTAAAGACATCCCGGTGCTTCGAGAAACCGATGTGATGATCAACGAATCGATCCATGTTGCCGGAACGCTTTACAATGTGACGGCGGTTTCGATGGGAAATCCGCACGCAGTTGTATTTATCCGGGATGTTGAACGGCTGGAACTGGAACGGATCGGACCGCTTTTCGAGACGCACCGGTTGTTTCCGGAAGGAGTAAACACGGAGTTTGCCGAGATCCTGGACCGGGAACGGATTCGGATGCGCGTTTGGGAAAGGGGCTCCGGTGAAACGATGGCTTGCGGGACAGGTGCCTGCGCGACGGTCGCCGCGGCGGTTAAGAGCGGTCTTTCCGATCGAAAAGCAGTCGTATACCTGAACGGCGGAAAACTGACCGTCCGTTGGGATGAGGAAAGCGGTGAGATCGAAATGATCGGACCGGCGGAATTCGTTTTTGACGGAACGGTCGAATTTGAGGCCCCAAACCAATAAACCAATGAAGGGCGGGCGGATCCGAGGCGGGAACCGTTCTTCCGAAGGAGGAAATATGGTCGGAGTTAACCCGTTTTTTGAGCGCTTGCGCGGCGGATATCTTTTTGCGGAGATCGGAAAAAGGAGCGAGGATTATCGCTGCCGTCACCCGGAAAAGAAACTGATCAGCCTCGGAATCGGAGATGTCACGAGGCCGTTGGTCTCGGAGGTCATCCGTGCGATGCACGACGCGGTAGAAGAAATGGGGCGCGAGGAAACCTTTCGCGGCTACGGACCGTATTTCGGTTATGATTTTCTGGTACGCGCGATTGCCGAGAATGATTATGCCGTCCGATCCGTTTGTTTAAACGAAGACGAGATCTTTGTCAACGACGGTTGCAAAAGCGATTCGGCCGGTATACTCGACCTGTTTGCCGAAGATACGCCGATCGCCGTATGTGATCCGGTCTATCCGGTCTATGTGGATGCCGCGGTAATGACGGGCAGAAGCGGAGCGTATGACGAAGCCCGGAAACGGTATGAACGCATAGATACGTTTGAATGTAATGCGGAAACCGGTTTTCTTCCGTCCGTTCCCGACGCCTCCCTTCCGGGTGCCTTTTCCGGTCTGATTTTTCTTTGTTTTCCCAATAATCCTACCGGAGCGGCGATCGGGCGAAACGAATTGAAGCGTTGGGTGGATTACGCGAATCAAACCGACAGCGTCATCATCTATGACTCGGCGTACGAAGCGTTCATCACCGAGGATCTGCCGCATTCGATTTTTGAGATCGATGGGGCGCGTACCTGCGCGATCGAATTGCGAAGCTTCTCGAAAACCGCCGGCTTTACCGGGATGCGTTGCGGGTACACGGTGATCCCGGCGGAACTCGTCCGGGGCGGTGTGCATCTCCGGGATCTCTGGGCAAGAAGACAGGCGACCCGATTCAACGGAGTCTCCTATATCACGCAAAGAGCGGCCGAAGCGGTCTATTCTCCGACCGGTCGGAGA
>JAAYIQ010000044.1 GCA_012523365.1 Clostridiaceae bacterium | reverse complement strand
CCGGGAGCGAAAACGTCATTTTTATTGGCTTCAATATGTTGATTCATGCCTATATGGCGGCAGATGCCGATGTGAAGGAGATACTGAACAGCGAGATGGATCTTCAGGAAAATAATCTGCCTGATCGCAAGATTATTCCGATCACAATCGAATACGGTAAAAACACGATCACGATCCGTTCGGATTTTGATAATGTCAACACAACACTTGCCTATCAGGACATTTTTGAGAGCGATCAACCGATCCGTTCGATGAACAACTTGCTGATCGTAGATTCCGGAACCACCGAGATCAAAATGTCTTACCCGCACTTGGCGGAAGGTGTCGCAGTGACGTTGATCGGTATTTTGGCAGAAATTGCTACGATTATTTTGATTTTTAGGAAATCAAAGAAAAACCCGCACACGGGGCTCAAAATTTGATATAATAAAACACACAGAGGTGTTTTTGTCAAGGGAACGAATGTGAATATTTATGTCAAAGAAGATACAAATTATCGCAATCGGCATTTTGCTCGCCGTTCTTTTGTTATCCGTCCCGGTCCTGGCCGCGGAGGGAGACGATGTCATTATCTTGAGTGACGCCGAAGCAACAGACTATGTCGGCATTACGATCGACGGGTACTTTTCGGACTGGTCGGATAAACCGATGTCTCCGATTTATTACGATTCCGGAACCGCGCACACCGGATCTCTTTATCGCGACGAGGAATATGTTTACCTCTATATTCGGATGAGTTGGCCGAATTACGCAAAATTCAATGGGTACTCCTACATTTTTAACACTGACAATAACAGCAGAAGTTTTGATATCGTGAAACCAACCGGAGAAATCACAGATGGACTCAACTCGATGCAGGTTCTCCGAACCAACGGATCTCAGTCAGTGCCGGGAGCCAGTGCATACGTGCTTCGCACAGCCGGTCAAGCAGACCGGATGGAGATGAGGATCCCTCTCTCTTATTTTCCGAAACAACCTGACATGATAACCACAATCACCTTCCACTCACCAAATCTCGGCTCCCAAATACTAACAGCGACCGGAACGCCGACGATGCCGTTTCTTATTGCCGGATCGGGACTCGTGATCGCCGGCGCGACGCTGTTTATTCGTAAAAGGAAACACGCCAAATGATACAAGCGATCATCATCGGGCTCGTTGCCTGGATCTATGTCGTTTATCTTCTCCGGCGTTCCAAATTAGCATTCTTCCAATTTATCGTCGGCAGTGTCGGGCTGTTTGTTTTCATGATGATCATTTTACAGCCGATCCTCACCGCGCCTTTGTCAAAAGCAGTTGCGGCGGTCACCGGCCTGATCGGCGAACTGACCGGAACATTTTACTCGTACTACCAGTATTCTTTGGTATTCATCCGACACGGGGCGGATTCGATTTCGCTTTACGTCGATTATGAGTGCTCCGGCATCATCGAGATTTTCGCGTTTACTTCACTTCTGTGGTTTTTTCCGCTCTATTCGGTCGCAGAGAAATTTGTTATTAATCTGATCGGAATCATTTGGATATTTGCGTCGAATATAATCAGAATGACGGCAATTTGTCTCTTGGTGTATTTTTTCGGAAACGACGTATTCTTTTTCGCGCATGCGATTTTCGGACGGATCATCTTTTACGCGCTCTCGATCATTCTCTTTTTCTACGTGTTTACACGAGCGCAGATCCTGAAGCAAAAGGTAGGGAAATTCAAGTATGGAGATGTTTCTCAATCAGTTCCTTGAAAAGGTCGTCTTCTGGATGGCCTGGATCATCATCCCGTTGGTCATGGAAATTATTCCGGCCATCGGCGGATTCTTCATACTCGTTCGCAAGCGTTTCTCTAAGAAAAAGGATACCGCCCCAATCCGATTCCCGGAAATCACCCTGATCATACCGGTCTACAATTCCGAAAAAACACTGGAACGATGCCTTCACTCGGTAAATAACTCCGATTATCCCAAGGACAAGATCCATATCATGCTTGTCGATAACGAGAGCAAGGATCAAAGTTTCTCCGTATTTTGCGATTGCCAGAAAGTTTTCCCCGAGCTTTCGATGCAGTGGATGAAAGCGCGGCAAGGCAAGTCAAAAGCATTGAACATGTCGCTCTTCAACAGCGAAGGAAAGTATGTCTTGCACATCGACAGCGACGGGACACTGGAACCGACCGCAATCCGGAGTATGATCGAGCGATTCGAGGGAAATCCGAACATTCACAGCATGACCGGTGTCATTCTGACCGATCCGGAGATGATCGAGAAAACGGACCGTGTTCCGCTCCGCTTGTTCCGTCGGTGTGAATTTTTCGAATACTGCCAGGCTTTTCTGGCCGGGCGCAACTTCGAGTCCGAGCTGGATAGCATTTATACGCTGTCCGGCGCGTTCTCGGCTTTTCGAAAATCAACGATCCTGAAAACACAAATGTACAATACCGACACGGTCTGCGAGGACACGCATGTCACCTTCCAAGTGCGCAAACTGATGAAAAAGAGCGTTCACCTTTGCGAGAACGCCTTCTTCTTCACCGAGCCGATCGAGGGAGTCAATCAGCTGTACACTCAAAGGCAACGCTGGCAGATCGGCGAGATGGAGGTATCTCACATGTTTCTGTCCCGGTCTCTTAGAACGCGCAATTTCTTTTCGGATTTTATGGTTCGTATACTTGCATTCGATCACACCTTCGCGTTCCCGCGGATGATCTGGTATTTCGCCTTGATTTGTCTGACCTTCCTCAATTATCCGGTGTACCTGATCGTCGGATCTCTCGTAATTCTTTACAGCCTCTATATAATTTCCGCTTTTTTCTTCTACCTGAACGTTCTTTCATACCTGAAAGAGCATCCGGTCATTCGTCGGTATTATGCCCGAAAGTGGTATATTGTTCCACTGATGCCCGCGTATAACTTCGTCATTTTCTGGATTCGTTTCGCGGGAATCATCAACAGCATCAAGAATCGGAGCGGCTGGCGCACCCGGACACTCGCCGAGGAAAAGGATCAGTTTTCAAGTACGGCGCGAAGTGATTTAATGATATTGTCCCGCGTTCGCAAGAAACTGTATGATTTGATCAACGATGATGTGCCGCGTTAACGTACCGACCGATAGGAGTGACCGTGTCGGGAGATGTCGGAGAGAGGAATGCAGATGAGCCCTGTTATGAAAAAAGATATCGAACTCATAAAAGTATTCGCAGGCATCACGCTCGCCGTAATTTTCTGTATCCTCGGTGTCTTTTTTCTCGAATATCAATTACAGAAGAGCAGGAGTGATCTGATCAGCGCGTTCGCGCGAGAGAACGAATATATCGTCCGAACCGTAGCGGACCGGATGAGGGCGGAAGCCGAAAGCACGGAGGACGTGATCGGGATCGTCCGCGAGGCTCCGGCGACCGGCACACGATACTGGATGCTTTTTACCGAGAGCGGACCGCTTTTCGAGAGAGACGCCGATACCTCCTCACTGGTCTCCGGCATGCGCTTTGAGGATCTGGAAGAGTATTATCTGAGACAAGGGGGAAGGGGCGTCCCTCCTTTCATCGCTCTGATCCGGGGCGGAGAATCCTTTTCCGCCGTCTTCTCAAAAGATGTGACCCTCGGGAACGAACTGATCACTGCAGAATATTTCGAGTTGGACGGTGTCCGCTACTGCGTTTGCACCTCGATCCTCCAAAGCTATATCTTTTCCTCCGCAAAAATCGGCGAGCGCGCTTCCATGCTTCGAATCCTCGTATATTCCGTCTGTGCTTTGCTGATCTGTTCCGTCGGATACCTCTCTCTGTCGAGTCGTCGAAAGTCAATCAAAATTCGTATGCTTCAAGACGAACTGATCGGGAAGAACCTCTTTATTCAGAGCGAACTGGGATCGACTCGCGGGCGTCCCGCTGACACGTCGACCTCAATCAAGGACCCCGGCACCGGGTTTTATTCGCCGGACTTCTATGAAGCGCTCCTGTTGAAAATGACCTTGAAACGCGTCTCGCCCGTCGGAGTGATCATCGTACGTATCACCAACCTCAGAGAAAAGATTGCCGGGACGGGGATACCTTCAGTCGAGGAATTGATTCTTAAGACCGCGGCCGTTATTCAAACGCACGCATCGGATGCGGATGTTTGCGCAAGGCTTTCGGCAACCGAATTCGCGATCATCAAACTGCGCTCCACCGAGAAACTGCCGATCCGGGCCGCAAACACCCTGTTCCGTGACTTGAGCGAGTCCGAAACTGCTTTTTCATACTCGGCCGGATTCGCTTTTCGAGACGGAGAAGCACCGGCGGAACAAGCGGTCGAGGCCGCTATAAGTTCCGTCCGCCCGCTCCCGGAGAGGACGAAACAATGAAGTACAGCCAATATAACTTCAAATTCTATTTGAACGCCAATCATGCGATCTACCTGAACGGAGTGCTCGGTCAGAGCCATCCGCACACCTGGGAGATATCGATTGAGGCCATTAAAATACGTGACGACTTCATCCAATTTGACGTGATCGAGAAGCAGGTCGAGCGATATATATCAGCCTTTCAGGATACCGATATCAATCAAACTCCTCCTTTCGACGTCATTAATCCCACGCTCGAAAATATCTGCGCCTTCTTCAAGGACGAGTTGAATAAACTTCTTTCATCAAACGGATGGTTGCTCTCGCGTATTGAGATCAGCGAGACGCCGGCCCGCTCATACATCATTGATTTGTCCGACGAAACAGATGTGATTCCGGATGCCGACCGCGTGAGCGAGGAAGCCCTGACCAATATCGACGCGCATGTCGACGCGCTTCTTCAGAAGATTCTGGGCGACTGATCCTCCGAGAGTGAACATCCCACAAAGATTCGCAAAACAAACGCCGGCACCCTTTCGGGCACCGGCGTTTCTTGAAACAACAATTCTTGTTAGATATACTTAATTTCCACTCCGCCAAAATTGATCTCGCCGGTCAATTTCACGGTGGGATACTCTCCCGAAATTCGAGTCGCTCCGTCCGCGGCTCCAAAAAAAGCCTTGGTCTGATTGTCGATATTCCATGTCCTCGGGATATACAACTCAACGCCCGCGAAATTAACATCCAGGTGGATCGTCGCGCCTTCCGGGCTGATCGTGCATCCTTCGAAGTAGACCTTCGCGGCACCGAACTTGGCATGAATGTTCGCGCCTTTGAAGTTCTCGGAGCGAATGTACTTCACATTCTCGGAAAAAGTCGCTTCCACCGTTACAAATTCTCCGTTATCTTCCGACACTACAGTGTCATCGCCGGTTATGATGTTCACATGAGCATGACGGCCGTATTTTCTTGAGACATACACTTCTTTATACGATCCGCGGAATGTCACGAGTCCGACTCGCGTCAGGCCTTTCTGGATCGAAAAGATGTGTGCGACGTTCGCGATCGACGAACGGG
>JAAYIQ010000043.1 GCA_012523365.1 Clostridiaceae bacterium | reverse complement strand
AGGGTGTCTCGGATGAGCAAATCGTCTGTATTAATTTGGAGGATATGGATCATGCGGATCTTTTAAACGACCGGAGTTTACATGACTATGTTCGTTCGCGCCTTCTTGGGGATCGATGGACATATGTCTTTATTGATGAGGTACAAAACTGCGCGGATTACGAGCGCGCTGTCTCAAGTCTGTTTTTGAGGAAGAAAACGGATATCTATCTGACCGGCTCGAATGCGCATTTGCTCTCCGGCGAACTCGCGACAAAGCTTTCGGGAAGATTTGTTGAAATAAAAATGCTGCCTTTTTCCTTTTCGGAATTCAGTGAGGCGGTCGAGGTGTCCGATCCGCATGAACGATTCGGTCTTTATATGAACATGGGCGGTTTTCCATACGCCGCCGGACTTATCGATCAATCGCCGGCACACGGACAGTATCTGGAGGGAATATATAATACGGTCCTTGTAAAGGATGTCTTGATGCGAAAAACAATCGGAGATTCCGCGCTTCTTAAGTCGGTCGTGCGATTTCTGGCGGATAACGCGGGCAATCCGGTTTCCGCGAAAAAAATCGCCGATACGCTTTCCTCGTTCGGCCGCCCGACGCATTCTTCGACGGTAGACCACATCTTATCGGCGTTGACGGACGCGTATCTTTTCTATAAGGTGAACCGCTTTGATGTCAAGGGGAAATTGCACCTGAAAACCGAGTGCAAATATTATATCTGTGACACGGGGTTACGAAACATGATCCTCGGTACACAAGGAAGGGATATCGGCCGCCAGATCGAAAATATCGTGTACCTCGAGTTGATTCGTCGCGGATACATCGTTTCGATCGGAAAAGCCGGGCGCAGTGCGGAGATCGATTTTATCGCTGTCCGGGATAAGAATACGGAGTACTTTCAGGTTTCCGCTTCCGTGTTGGATGAAACGACCCTTCAACGGGAGATACGCCCATTCGATCAAATCGAAGATCATTATCCCAAATATTTGCTGACACTTGACAAATATGAATCCGATCACGAGGGGATCCGACAAAAAAACCTCGTCACATGGCTTCTCGAGGAGTAAAAACATGCAGATCCACCGCCTTTTCGAGATTGTATACGTGCTTCTGGAGCGGCCAACCGTGACCGCCCGGGAGCTCGCCGGGCGCTTCGAGGTCTCTCAGCGGACGATCTACCGCGACGTCGAACTGCTCGCACAGGCCGGGATCCCGGTTTACATGAGCAAGGGCCGGGGCGGCGGGATCTCACTGATGCAGGATTTTATCCTCAATAAAGCGGTCCTTACCGAGCATGAAAAGAGCGACATCCTCGCGTCGTTACAGGCGGTCGGCGCGCTGAGCGGGACGGGCGACGACTCGGCCGTCCGAAAACTCCGGAGCCTTTTCGGAAGCCAAAACGCCGACTGGATCGAGGTCGACTGGTCCTCCTGGGGCTACTACGGCGACGAGGCGGCGCTTTTCGAGACGGTCAAGACCGCGATCCTCGAAAAGCACGTCCTGCACTTCTCATACTCGAGCGGACGGGCGGAGACGCTCCGGCGTGAGGTGTGGCCGCTGAAACTCTTATTCAAGGGGGCGGCGTGGTACCTTTACGCCCACTGCACGCTCCGAAACGACACGCGATTTTTCAAGCTCCGGCGGATGACGGAGATCGAACTTCTGCCGACACACTTCGAGATGGAGGCGCCGACGCGGGTCGTCGCAGAGCCGGTCGCTTACTCGAGCATGAACGTGAACGCCGAGTTTCAAGTCGACGCGTGCATGGCTTTTCGCGTATATGACGAATTCAGCGACTTCATCCCGCTCGAAAACGGCGACTTCCTCTGTCGCGTAACACTCCCGGACCTCGAAACCGTCTGCATGTATGCGTCGTCCTTCGGGGCGCACGCGCGGATCGCGAGCCCGCCGGAAGCGATCGAGGCGATGCGGGAAAGGCTCGAGAAGTCGATGGAATTGTACGGGTGAGGCGAATATACAGTGATCAGAACAACGCGATGACATATTCGGAACGCAGACCAATGTAAGGAATGTCGACGCGGTATTATCTCGCTCGCTGATAGTCCGCCGGGCCGGAATTACCGCCTGGATTCGCATTTTGGCTGGTCTGGGCGGTATTATCTCGCTCTTAGCCGGTCCTCCGGCGCAAAAATACCGCCTGGATTCGCATTTTGGCTGGTCTGGGCGGTATTATCTCGCTCTCAGCCCGTCCTCCGGCGTAAAAATACCGCCTAGATTCGCAGTTTGGTCGTTCTGGGCGGTATTTTCTCATTTTCGGCCCGTCCTCCGGCGTAAAAATACCGCCT
>JAAYIQ010000042.1 GCA_012523365.1 Clostridiaceae bacterium | reverse complement strand
GTGGTTGGAGCCTTTATGGAATCGTCGAACGATAGGAGAAATAACCAATCCACAGCGTCTGCTCGCATTATACAAACATCAATGGTAGAAAGGGAAATATAATGCTTCTGCATTATACAAGGAGATAATATGTATTCTTATACGGAAGCGTGTCGTTTCTTCGGAGATATGTTCCCCGAGGACTTGGCAAGGCGTTACGGAACGCCTTTATATGTTTACAACGAAGCCATCCTTCGAGAGCGTATGCGGGAGATGAAGAGCATTCTTAAGGATGACTCGTTCACCGTAAATTATTCCATTAAGACGAATTCAAATTTATCAATTCTGAAAATTGCCCTGGATGAAGGGTTGAGCGCTGATGCCATGTCGCCCGGCGAGATCCATGTTCTCTTGGAAGCCGGTTTTCCGTCGGAAAAGATTTTTTATGTCGCCAACAATGTGTCAGAGGACGAGATGCGTTACGCCATTGACCGCAATGTGATGATCAGCCTCGACAGTGTGTCTCAGATCGAGCGGTTCGGAAAAATAAATCCCGGCGGTCGTTGTGCAATTCGCTTGAATCCGGGAATCGGTGCAGGACATCATGCAAAGGTCGTTACTGCCGGCAAAAAAACCAAGTTTGCCGTCGCCGATATCGATATTGACACGGCAATCGAAACCGCAAACAGATTCGCACTGAGGATCGTAGGAGTAAACCAACATATCGGATCGCACTTTATGGATTCAAAGAAATTTCTCGAAGCCTTGAGCAATTTTCTTTCTCTTGCCGAGCAATTTGAAAAGTTGGAATTTGTTGATTTCGGCGGCGGATTCGGTATTCCTTACAAGAAATTGTCCGGAGAGGAGCGTTTTGATATTGAAGAATTCTCAGGCAAACTGACCGTCATGGTCAGGGAGTGGAAGAAGAAATACGGCAGAAATGTCGTTTTCAAGTCCGAACCCGGGAGATATATTGCCGCGGAAAGCGGCATAATCCTCGGACGCGTTCAAACAATCAAACACAATTACAGCGATAAGTACATCGGCACGGATGTCGGAATGAATGTGTTGATTCGCCCTTCCATGTATAATTCCTGGCATGATATTGAGGTGTACAGAAACAATACCCCGATATTGGATGGTGATGTTGAAGAAGTAACCGTCGTCGGCAACATATGCGAGACCGGTGACATCTTAGCTGCCCGGCGCCTGCTCCCGCAAATTGAGGAAGGCGATTTGATTTGCGTTTTGGATACGGGTGCCTACGGTTATTCGATGGCATCTTCATATAACAATCGTCTGCGGCCGGCTGAGGTTATGATCGGTATGGATGGGAAAGAGCGGCTGATTCGGAGGCGAGAGACACTTTCTGATCTGATGACGCTTTTTCCGTGACATTTCGATCCGAAAGTTCGGATTTTGTTGCTTAATTAGTTAAAGATTGTTGACTGTCCTTGTTTTCGTTTAATCACTACTATAATATTATAGACGTTTATGATTAATCCAATGGGACGGTTACATGACAGACAGTATTGATCAGGTCCTTTCACAAGGAGAGAAGTTTCTGCTTGATTTCCCGGCCGTCCTGACTTTGTGCGCGGACGGACGCTCCGACGAGTTTTTCGATACTCTGTTAAGCTCCGGAAAGTCAATTGTTGTCAATTGCGCATTTCGTCTCCATATTGACATTATTCGATCCCAGGCCGATTCGGCCGAAAAGGAGAATGCGGAGGCAGTCTCTTTGATTCTGTCGAGATTCGGTCAAATGAACCGACTGCTTGATTCCGAGTCGTTATCGCTTCAGGCATTTGTTGAAGAATACGCGCGCGATCGATCGGCATGCTTCATATTGCTTGAGCATACTTTCACGATTGAGCGAATGCGTGATATTGAAATTCCGGCTGTTTTTTCGGTGTGTGCGATCGCGAAAGATGAATATCGCACTTATGCGCGGTTGGGTGATTTTCTGCGCTCCGAACTTTCCTATTCGGTTCATCCGGTTTCCAAGTCCGATGATTATCTCGACGCAAATTTGCATTGCAATGTCGGAGATAAAGTTTTTGACGAAGACGGAAATCCGGTCCTGTTGACCGCGAAAATCAGCACGGGAGCCGAAGGTATCGTGTTTCGGACAGAAAATCCGCTCTGTGTTGCAAAGATATACCATAAAGGGGTGATCACACCGTTAAGATGGCGAAAACTGATGCATATGACGAATAAGGGGATCACGGCCGACGGAATTTGCTGGCCGACGCGCTTGCTTTATACCTTCAACAAGGTGCCTGTCGGATTCTTAATGCAAATCGGTTCCGGACATACGCTCGGAACGGTATTCGACGGTCCGGATGCGATGTTTTCGAAATATCCGGAATGGTGTAGAGCGGATGTCGTACGAGTCGCCCTGCGTGTGCTTGAGAAGGTGATTTATCTTCATCTTCACGGGGTAATCATCGGCGACATTCAGATGAAGAACATGATGATGAAGGATTCCGACCATGTCTATTTGATCGATATGGACAGCGTCCAGATCGAAGATATGCCTTGTCCGGTAGGAACGGAGGAGTATACGTCTCCGGAACTTTGGGATTTTTCGTTCTCGGATATTCTAAGAAGACCCGTTCACGAGGATTTTTCTTGTGCAATTTTGGTGTTTTCTATTTTGTTTTGCGGGCAACACCCTTATGCTCAACGATTCGGAAAAGAAACGTTGCGGGAAGAAATCATGGACCGATCATTTCCGTACGCTCCCGATACGGGCGGTGAGTCACTTGTTCCGATCGGCGGATACGATAAAATCTGGTCTGCACTCACTGATCGTTTGCGGGGAATGTTTGTTAATGCTTTTCGAAAAGGAATTCGATACGAACCGATCGAATGGTATACTGCGGTACGTGATTACGAGAAAGCTTTGTCTGACGGAACGATCGCCGATACGGAAGCGCATCGCTTATTTCCTTATACCGATCAGTTCGCAAACCAAGAAGAGGTGTCGGATAAACCCAAAACATACAAGAAGAGCATTCGAGAGGCGATCATTCACGCCCGCTCTGATCTGAACGGTTCCGAATCTCGTGTCCGGATGTCTTCTCAGGCAAATTTGATGTACAATGAACAGGGCAATAAAACGGAGACCTCCATACGCGATATTGATTCCTATGAAGGTTTGCTGCCACCGGAAGAATATGATAAGCCCCGATCCGAGAAGCCGAGGGATCCCGAATCGCTTCGGCCGGAGCAGACAGTGAAGCTTACCGCACAGAGTCCTTCTCGGAAGAAGCCGATACACCGCCGATTAGCGGATTCAATTCGTCAATTTTTTATTCGTAATCGGAGGATCCTTTTACTTGGCTCATTATTACTGCTATGCATAATACTGATGATGATAATAGCAACGATATACGATTGAGGAGGTTGAAATGGCGAGGAAAGGCAAAGAGTTCGATTCATCCGATTTCGGGAAAAGCACCCGCAGGCGTCTCCCGATTTGTTTTTGTCTGGACATCAGCGGGTCAATGGCGGGAAATCCGATTAAGCAGTTGAACGACGGCTTGCAGAGTTTTTTTGTATCCATACGGGAAAATGACGAGACGAGATCAGCCGCAGATATTTGTATTGTGACATTTGGCGGAACGGTTGATATCTTTCTTCCTTTCGGTAAGCTTGAGAAGGATCAATCCATTCCGAGGATTCAGGCCACGACGAGTTTGACTCCGATCGGTGAGGGTATACTTACCGCGCTTGAGCTTCTATCTGCACGTAAAGAAGGCTATAAGCACTTGGGAATCAAATATTACCAGCCGTGGTTGGTCGTTATCACCGACGGAGCTCCTCAGGGTGAGAGCGCGATCGAGAATATGGAAAAAGCGATTCAAGCGACCAATGAGCTTGAGGAGAACGGCCGACTGGTCGTCTTCAATATCGGAGTCGGAAACGGTGTGGATCTGACTTTGCTGAAACGCCTGTCTACCAAAAGAGCAGATCCGATATGTATTGATTCCGCACAGTTTTCCAAGTTGTTCGAGTTTTTGGGGTCGAGTAGTTCTTCGATCGTCTCCAGTAATATGAAGGAAGACGCACTCTATGATTTGAGCGAGGCCGCCAAAGGCAAATCCGTCGCCATGGATGAATTTTTCAAATATTTGGAGGAGTAGGTCGAAGCGATGCCGGATGCGATTAAATTGGCATGCATGTCACTAGTGGGCAGGAAGCATTCCGATAAGGAACAACCGAACGAGGATGCTTGCGCGTCGCTCTTTCAGAACGGAGTATCGGTAGTATGTCTCGCTGACGGAGCGGGTGGCAGTCGGTATACTGCGGCGGCAATGGGCTCGTCGTCTGTGGTCCGCACCGTCACCGAATTGATGAGCAAGCACTTTGATGCTTTTTTTCACGATGTCAGAGAAAACGTTGCCCGAAGCATATTGGTAACCGCTATACAATCCGAATTAGCAATATTGGCAAACGAGAACCGAATCGACGGCATTGAGAGAATGTCCTCTACGATGCTTTTTTGTGCGGTTAAGGATTCTCGAATGATTTGCGGACATATCGGAGATGGTTTGATCTGCAAGGTTTCCTCTTCCGGAATCGTTCCGTTAACGATACCCCAGAACGGAGAAAATACGGGCAGTACCTATTTTATTACTTTTCCCGATGCACAGGATTATTTGCGTTTGATTAAAACCACAACGGACGACGCACATGCCATTGTACTCATGACTGACGGGCTTTCGGATATGGTGTATGATGCATCCACCTATCTCGTTCGACCGGTAGTCGCAGGATTGGCGGAACTTGCGGATTTGCCCGAGACGGAAATGAACGAGCAATTGAAGGAAACAATTCAGAAGTTCGTGATCAGACCGTCCAACGTATCTGACGATGCAACGATTGGTGTCCTTTATTTCTCGGGCACAGAAGCACCCGAGACGAGTAAATTGCTCAATGAGAAACAAATGCCGGCCGCAGATTATAAGGACGTGATGCGCAATGTTCAGTTGGAGCTTCTGCCGCGAGTCAAGCTGGCGCGATCTTATGTTAGTCCCGATCAAATTCAGCCCGAGATCGTTGAGCAAGCACATATTGAAGCCTGTGAAGAGGATGAAGACGCATTAATCGATAAGAGTGATTCCGATAACGAGAAGAAGGCGGTAAGCGCTCCGAAGAAAGCCGGGAAGTATGCGTTTTTGTGGGCGATCCTATCAATCGTTGCGATTACTTTGGTTGTTGTATTGATCATCATATTCAGACCATGAGGTGGAAAAATGAAAAATTACAAGCGTAAGTACGAATTTGAAACCGAGGTTCCTGTCCCCGGAATCGAGGAAATCATGAAGATTGCGGGCGATTTCTCCGATCCGTCGGAGAAAGTCGAGAAGAACCGGGAAAAGGTTTTAAACGGAAAGATGAAGACCGGTACGCCTCAATTCGACAAAAAAATGTCTTCGATGAGATCTCAGATGTTGAAGTTGGCCGAGGCGGTGGCAGAGGACGAGGATGCGGTTATCAAGCAGCTCGAACAGTCTTCACCAGAAGAATTGCCGGAGAATGAACCCGCGCAAGAGCCCGAAAAGCAACCCGAAGAAGAAACCGAAAAGGAAAACGAAGAAATGACAGCGGAAAACACGGAAGAAGACGAAAGCGACGCTCCCGATAAGGAGAGTTGAAATTTGTCTTCCGAGTCGGAAACGACTCGAAAACGGTTGAAAAGGATAAACGAATCAGCTAGATCCGATTCATACAGATTGCCTCAATAAACAGATAAACCGAACAAATGAATATTCCGATCATCGAAAACCGGACGGTAAGCGTCTGGTTTTTCCATTTTCCTTTTTGATCGGAATCCGCCTTTCCGCTTTCGCGGAAATGATCATGGATCGGGGTTTTCACATTGCGAAGGACACTGATACGAAGAAATCGTTTCAGGGAAATTTTAACGATCCCGGCACCGCCGTCCACGATAAATACGAGACAAATCACCAGGTAGGAGATGGGACTTCTCGAAAAAAGCGCGCCAAGGGCAAGGATCATGCCCAAACCTCTTGATCCGGCATCGCCCATCAGTAAACGGCTTGGATTGGTATTGAACCACAGATATGCCATCAGCGCACAGATCGAAACCGAAATAAAGTAAGCCCATCCGCTTACTGTACCGAGGATTAATGTCAGTCCGAGAAAAGCCGTGAGCGAAACAATGGCAAGAGAAGAAGCCAGACCATCGACACCGTCGGTACAATTGGTGACGTTGATTGATACCCAAACCAGAAGCGTTGCCATAGGCAAAAAGACAAACTCGGGAAGAACAATGAAATGACCGGTAAACGGCAGATATATCTCGGATCCCGCATAGAGCATAAAGGTAAGCGCGGCCGCAAAAGACACGAGCAAATCCAGAATACCCTTAAAATACTCATGCCAAGGAGTTTTGGAACGATCGTCCAGAAAACCGAATAGCATGGACAGATAGATAACGGAGTAAAGAATAATCACATAAGTGTTGACCCTAAGGAATATCAGCGCAGAAATCAGCGTTGCCGTAATGAAGTAGAGTCCGGCTCCGGTCGGCTTACCGACGCTTATATCAGCCTGAGAAGCGTATGCGCGGCCTCGATCCCGCGGAAGGGACTTTGCGCAAAAAGCAAGAAGGCAAAAAGTGATAATAAGCGCAAACAAAGAAGAAAGACCGGCAAGAAAAACTGGATTCGCTTCAGTAAAAAAATAATGAATCAATGACCGGTTCCCCCAAGATTGAAGTCGTTTCGGGTTTGCTCCCAAAAACTTATAGACATCATATCATAAATTGACGCAAAGTCGACGAAATGATACATTGTCGGAGTATAATGAAGCGAAATGGCGCAGTTCTGAGCGCTTTTTCCAAAGGAGCGACAAATGGATTATCGGACAGAAATAGCAGTAAGGATCGCGGTAGCGACCGGATTGGACGCGGAAACAACAAACGGGTTGATTGAGGTTCCGCCGCAAAAAGAACTGGGAGACTATGCCTTCCCGTGTTTCGCCCTTTCAAAGACGCTTCGCAAAGCACCTGCTTTCATTGCATCCGAACTTGCCGCGGACCCTGGGCTTGGGGCTTCCTGGATTGAAAAGGTAGAGTCGGTCGGACCCTACCTGAACTTTTTTCTGGACCGTGGACATGTTGCTTCAACGGTTTTGACTGCAATTTTGGAAAGTGGAATTCATTACGGAGATGGCGACGAGGGCAAAGGGAAAACCGTGATCGTGGAGTTTTCATCTCCGAATATTGCCAAACCCTTTCACGTCGGCCATGCATTCACAACAGTGCTCGGAAATTCGCTGTCTCGAATCTATTCGAAGCTCGGTTATCGCGTCGTTCGTATGAACCATCTCGGAGATTACGGCACACAGTTTGGGAAACTGATTACGGCTTATCGATTATGGGGAGACGAGCAAGCGCTTCGATCCGCTCCGATCAAGGAACTTCTGCGGATCTATGTGAAGTTTCATGAAGCGGAGAAAGATGATCCTTCACTGGGTATCACCGCACGCGAGAATTTTCGCAGGTTAGAGGAGGGCTGTCCGGACGAGAGGGCTCTTTGGGAGAAGTTTCGGGACATGTCACTCAAAGAGTTTTCGGCTGTTTATGAGAAAATGGGTGTTTCATTCGATAATTATAACGGAGAGAGCTTTTACGGGGATCGAATTCCGGAGGTCGTCAAACTCTTGAATGAAAAAGGTATACTGACGGAAAGCGAAGGCGCGCAAGTCGTTATGCTTGACGAATACGGGCTTCCTCCATGCATAATCATCAAATCCGACGGTACGACAATATATGCCTCCAGAGATCTGGCGGCCGCCATGTATCGATACGATACATACGGATTTTACAAAAACATCTATGTCGTCGGACTCCCACAGGCACTTCATTTTAAGCAGGTTTTTGCCGTTCTGGAAAAAGCGGGACTTCCTTATGCCGGAGATTGCGTACATGTCGGTTTTGGATTGGTTAAGTTCAAAAACATGAAATTTTCGACACGCGAGGGAAACATCGTTGTTCTGGATGAGCTTCTGGATGAAAGCATCTCGAAGACTCGCGAGATCATCAAGTCAAATGCCTTGATTCGAGATACCGGTATGAGTGATGAAGGAATTGAAGAAGTTGCGCTCAAAGTAGGTATCGGAGCGGTTATTTATACCTATCTTCGGGCCGGCAGGGAAAGAGACATCGTCTTTTCGTGGGAAGAGATGCTCGATTTTGAGGGAGATTCCGCACCGTATCTGATTTATACGTATGCCCGAACACGTTCGATCCTTCGAAAGGCAAGTGAGCGCGGAATAACGGATATTGAAATATCCAAAACCGATTTTCTGCTTCTTACCTCTGACGATGAAACGGGTGTCGTGAAATTGCTCGCGGAAATTCCGGATGCGGTTTCCCGGGCGGCAGCGACCAATGAGCCGTTCATGGTCGCGCGATTGGCGGCTCAAATTGCACGGGCATTCAACCGCTTTTATAATAATTCCGCAATTTTGTCCGGAACGGACATAGCACTGCGCAACGCGAGGCTGGCGCTGTGTGAGGCGACTTGCGCAGGAATTCTGATATGTACGGATCTGCTCGGGATCGAAGTTGTTGAGCAGATGTAGAAACGAGGAAACATATGGAAATGCCGCAATACTCGGATCTTGAGTACGAACGTCCATCCGTTGATGAGTACCGTGAGTGCGCGATGAGAACAAAACTTCGGCTGATGACGTCCAAGGACATCGTCCTCGTTGAGGCATCGCTCGCGGAATTTCAGAAATTACTCAGCAAATATGATACCGCTCAGGCACTGTGTAATATTCGTCATGATCAGGATACTTCCGATCCGTATTTCACGGATGAACTGACATTTTTCGAGGAAAACAATCCTGTCGTTTATGATTTGACCTCGACCGTCTATACATCGCTTCTCAATTCGGAGATTGCCCCTTTGCTGATGGAACGGTTTGGGAGAATGATCTTTCTCAAAGCGAAAACGAGAAGGGATACGATCTCTTCCGAGGTGATTGAAGAGTTAACGGAGGAAGCCGCTCTCGAGAATCGATATAACCAGATGTTGTCTGAGGCCCGCATTGAATTCGGAGGGAATATATATAACCTCTCCATGATGGGGCCGTTTCTCGAATCGACGAATCGGGAAGAGCGTAAAAGGGCCGCGCATGCGGTATCGGACTACTACACGAGAGAATTGAATCAGTTCAACGAAATTTTCGAGGATATGGTTCGGATTCGGACATCGATTGCTCATAAGCTTTCCTTCCCGTCATTTGTTGAGCTTGGCTATAAGCGAATGGAGAGATACGACTATACACCGGAGGAGGTCGATGAATTTCGACAGAGCATACAGCGATATATCGTTCCGCTAACCATCGAAATTCGTCGACTTCAGAAGAAACGTCTGAATACGGACGAGCTCAAGTACTATGATTTGCCCTGCCTTTTTGAGAAGGGGAACCCGAGGCCGGCCGTTGAAATGAAAGATTATGAGCGCTGTGTCGGGGAGTTATTCCGCGCGCTTTTCGAGAAAGACCCTTCTTTCTACGATGTTCTGAAAGAGCACGGATTTACGGACATAGAAACGCGAGAGAAGAAGGCGACGGATGGGTATTGTTCAACGCTATCCGATTATGGCATTCCTTTTGTATTCATGAATGCGAACGGGACTTTCGATGATGTTTCCACGCTGATACATGAATCCGGGCATGCTTACGCCGCGATTCGCGGTGTGGACTCCTCACCGTTTATCGAGTGCCAGTCACCGACGTTCGAAACCTGTGAGATTCATTCCACTGCGTTGGAATATTTATCGTATCCTTATCTGGAAGTGTTTTTCAAAGGAAAAGCGGTTGCTTTTCGAGAAATGCATCTTACCGAAACATTACTTTTTCTTCCTTACGGATGTATGGTGGACGAGTTTCAGCACCGAATATACCGCGAGCCGGATCTTTCGCGCTCACAGCGACACTCGGTGTGGAAGGCTCTGGAAGACAAATATCAACCGTTTCTTGATTATGACGGTAACGAATTCTATGAGTCCGGGGCGGCATGGGTGAAAAAGGGACATATCTTTACTTCGCCGTTTTATTACATCGACTATTGTCTGGCGCAAATTGTCGCATTACAGCTTTGGGATATCTCGCGCAAAAATCCGCAGGAGGCACTTGCTAAATATGATCGGGTATGCCGTGAGGGAGGCAATAAGACCTTCCGGGAAATCCTTTCCGTTGCAGGTCTCGAATCACCTTTTTCGGTTGACGTGGTAAAGCGAATCGCTTATATCACCTCGGAGTTTTTGGGATTATGAAGCTTCCGGAACGATTTTCCTCCCGCATGAACGGATATTTCGAAGCGCATCCCGGGTCTGATGCCGCTTCCTTTTTTGAAGCATTTGAATGCCCGGCTCAATTCGGAATACGATTAAATCGCAACAAGGTTTCTGCGGGATCGGACGCTTCAATTCTCTTGTCTATGGGATGTGACATTGATCCGGTGCCATGGTGTTCTTCCGGATATTACGCTTCCGATAAGGTATCCGGAAACGATCCGTATTCTCATGCCGGCGTTTTCTATCAACAGGAGCCGAGTGCAATGCTTCCGGCCGAAATCCTTGCACCAAAGCCCGGAGAGAGAATTCTGGATTTGTGCGCCGCTCCGGGCGGGAAGTCGACCCGGATCGCCGAACTGCTCTGCGGCGAAGGCCTTCTGATCGCTAACGACATATCATCGGATCGTTGTCGGGCTCTTCTTCGAAATATAGAGAGGATGGGGATTGACGATGTTGTGATCCTCAATGAGTCTCCGGAAAAACTCTCCGAACGATTCGAAGGATTTTTCGACAAGATATTGGTTGATGCGCCTTGTTCCGGTGAAGGAATGTTCCGCAGAGATCCGTCCGCGATAAAAAGCTGGGAGCGTTACGGGACCGAAACTGTCGTGAAAATGCAAAGAGACATTTTGAAGGCCGCTGACCGGATGCTCAGATCGGGGGGGGCAATCGTTTATTCGACGTGTACGTTCTCGGAGGAGGAGAATGAGCGGATGGCGGAATGGTTTATGCTTGAATTTCCGGGGTATGAGACGGTACCGCATCCCGAAGTTCAAGGTGTTTCTTTCTCGCGTGTCGGCGGGGAAAATTTTGGCGCGATACGGATATGGCCGCACGAGAGCAGAGGCGAAGGGCATTTCTGCGTGAACTTACGAAAGGGCACTGATATAAAGGCTTATACGGGCTGTGAAAATGAGGACGGAGACAATGGACGTTTTAAAGTTCCGGCTTCCGCCGAAGAATTTTTCAGAGGCTTACTGGTCAGGAAGTCCGCTGAACTTTTCCTTCGAAAACTCAAGAACGACGGGTATCTTCGCAACGGACATCTTCATTTTCATAAAATGCCGACTGAGCGATACGCAGGTCTTCGTACAGTCAAGACGGGAGCCTATTGCGGAGATATGAAGAGTACATCGAACGGAACGGTGTTCGAACCGTCAGCGTCGTTGCCTCTCTTTTTTCGAAAAGAGGATATCCGCCCGGAAAGGTTTTTTTCGATGAAACGACACGATGATCGAATTCTCCGCTATTTGAAGGGCGAGACCATTTTTTCCTCTGCGGAAGAAGGAGATAAACTGGAAGAACGTGGTTACGTAGTAATTTCGGTAGACGACTTTCCACTCGGATTTGCGAAAAATTCAAATTGTTCAATGAAGAATATTTATCCAAAATCATGGAGGATCCTCTAGAAATGAAACAAATAATTGTTGCGTCCAACAATATCGATAAGGTGAATGAAATCCGTGCCGCATTTTCGGGCAGACCCTATGCAGTGATCGGTATGAAAGAACTGAAAATTGATTTAAAAGCGGAGGAGACCGGCAGTACTTTTGTCGAAAACGCAATGATAAAAGCTGAGGCTTTATTTCAACTCGTCGGCGGATATGTGTTGGCGGATGATTCCGGCCTCTGCGTCGAAGCGCTCGGCGGCGCTCCGGGCATATATTCATCAAGGTTTTTCGGTGAAAATTCATCATATGAGGACAAATTCAAGGAATTATCGCGACTTCTTCGGCATATCCCTCTTCCGGAGAGAACGGCACATTTTACTTGTGCAATGGTTCTGCTTCGTGACGATGCTGAACCAATCATTGCAGAGGAGCATTTTGAAGGGGTTTTACTGAATGCAAAATTCGGTATCGGAGGCTTTGGATATGATCCGGTTTTCTATGTGCCCGAATTCGGAAAAACGTCCGCCGAGCTTACCGCCGAAGAAAAACTCTCGGTCAGCCATCGTGGGAAAGCGATTCGGGCGGTTCTGTCTGCCTTGTCCTGAAAGTATATCCTGATCACGAGGTTTTGGTCTTGCGATAATTTTTCGTGCGTGATATACTTCAAAACAAGGACAAATGTGCATCACTTGCGGACAATATCGCAAGTTCTTTTTTTAAACGAGGTGTTTATGGCGGATCACGATGAGTATTACTTGGTGAAATCGGATATACTTCCCGAGGTTTTCGTCAAGGTTATGGCGGTAAAGAGATTGTTGAATTCGGGTAAGGCCGTATCTGTTAACGAGGCAGTCAAACAGGCCGGACTTTCGAGAAGTGCATATTACAAGTATAAGGATTCGATTATGCCCTTTTATGAAACCAGTAAGGGGAAAATCGTTACATTGATTATCGCGGTGGAAAATTTCCCGGGCATACTTTCCGGCATCATTCAGTGCATTGCCTTCGCAAAAGGAAATATCCTGACAATCAACCAGAACATCCCGATCAATGGATTGGCTGATGTTTCGGTATCGATGGAAACGGATCGAATGAATAAATCGATTGACTTGCTTCTTGCTGATGTAGGCAAAATTCCGGGTGTTCGGTCATGTCGAATCATGGCAAGAGAATAAATTGACGGAGGAACGGATATGATTTATGTTGGTATACTTGGCTTCGGAGTCGTTGGCTCAGGCGTCGCCGAGGTCATTGAGATGAATATCGCAAAGATCAATAATCATTTGGGACAAGAGCTTCAAGTGAAAAGGATATTGGACGTTCGTCATTTTTCGGACCACCCGATGGCTGATCGGATCACAGTAAATGCAGATGACATTTTTGAAGATGATGATATCTCGATCATTGTCGAAACGATCGGCGGATCGGGAATCGCATACGATTATACCGTTCGTGCTTTGTCTGCGGGTAAGACAGTAGTGACGTCCAATAAGGAGCTGGTTTCGACTCACGGAGTTGAATTGATGCAACTTGCGGAGCTCAATACTTGTTCATATCTGTTCGAGGGAGCCGTAGGCGGCGGTATCCCGATCATTCGCCCGTTGCATCGATGCCTTGCAGCGAACCGGATTATGAGCATTACCGGTATACTCAACGGAACGACAAACTATATACTCACCCGTATGACCGAGGAGGGAAAGGACTTTTCCTCGGCGCTGCGCCGGGCTCAGGAAAAAGGGTATGCGGAGCAGAACCCGGCCGCGGACATCGACGGAATCGATACTCAGCGGAAAATATCAATCTTGGCATCCATTGCCATGAACGGCGCGTATGTAAATCCCGGAGAAATCTATGCTGAGGGAATCTCTTTAATCGGCGTGACCGACATTGCTTATGCGAAGGCGTTCGGATGCAAGATCAAACTATTGGCGATATTTTTGAATCCAAACGATCGAAAAGCGAATATTCTTGTCGCACCGCATTTTGTATCAAGGGAAGACCCGATCTGCGTTGCGGACGGTGTATATAATGCGATTCACGTTTACGGAAACGCATTAGGCGGTGTTATGTTTTACGGAAAGGGAGCAGGTAAACTTGCGACGGCTTCGGCCGTCGTCGGAGATATTCTGGACGGCGCTCTCCATAAAGGAAGAAATGCACACATCACCCCGTGGTTTTATCCGGCCGAAAGTGCCGTGGTGCCGCATCATGAAATGAATGTAAAAGCTCTGATTCGCGTTTCCGGGCGTCCCTCTATCGATCAGATCAGCGGATATTTTCCGGAATCCACCGTCGAATCCGTACCGTTTGTATCTGATGAAGAATCCGCTTTCATTGTCGGTAAGGAGGGCAACCTGACCGAACTGGATTTGGAGGAAGCAGTCAAGTGTATACCCGGTTATATCTCCAGGATCCGGATCTATTCTTCCGAGCAATAGAAATTTTCAAGAAATCGAAGGGGCTGTCTCAAAACAATATACGCCCGGATTTTGGACAGAGGCTAAATGAAGTGTGTATACCTAAACTTGAATCCGGCCGAGGCCTCCTGACCTTCGAAGGTCCGTAGCGGCTTGAAATTGCC
>JAAYIQ010000041.1 GCA_012523365.1 Clostridiaceae bacterium | reverse complement strand
TTCAGGTTACAATGTTCGTGTCCCACGAGCTTTCTCCTTCGTGTTTGCTTTAGTCACTTAACATTGTATGTGAGATTGTCCACGTGGGACATCTTTTTTATTTTCGCGTCACTTCATTTTACAATTCGCCTCACGGATGAATTCCGTCACGACCTGTTGTATACTCTTCATATAGAAATACCCTCTTCTCAGTGATTGATTCGGTTTTGTAGTGATTCGAATTCTACCACATCGGGGGTTTTTCTATTTCATTTTGTCCGAGATAAACTTTACACTAACTCGGAAACGCGGGAAGCGCCGCTCTATTAGCTCAATCGGGAGCATATTCTCACCCCTTTATTCAGCAGCCCCTAGATACGGTGAAAGATCAACTTCCGAAGTGATAGAAACTTCATCGATGTATGTGCTGTTCATTACTCGTATTTTTTTGCCATTAACGTCGTAGTACTGAAGCACTGACGAATCGACATCAATAAGGCGCTCACCTTTGATTATTCCGGGGACGTTCGATTCAAGAACTACACACATCTTCTCAAATATCTCGGAATTAAACTCGGGTGATATAAGGTATCGTGTCATGATTCGTCCTCCAATCCTAGGAACGTCAACACTATTTCGGACAGGTTTTTAAGCAACACTTGTTTGAAGGCTTAGATTCCAGCGTTTGAGCCATTGTAGAGGACTTAGGTAGTCTAGACGTTTCTGTATTCTTCTTGTGTTGTAGAAGCCCTCAATGTAAGCAAAGATCTTCTGTCTGGCTTCGGCCCGTGTCTGAAAATGTGTCCAGTGTACGGTTATTTTCATCATTAGAAAAATTTTTCAAATATGTCCTGGGTACATAGTGCTGTTTAATTGGATTCCTCATAGAATTCAACCCTTCAATTTTACAACCGCGTCAATACTCGCCCTTTCATCCCGCAAATCCACAAACACCACCTCTACGCTCAACCCGTCCCCGGATTCATAGATAATCGGAGGTGACTCTGCAACATCGGACTTCGGATAGATCAACACCACTCGCTCCGCATCATACTTCTTTCCATAGGCGTACATCTGGTACATGTCGGCTTGAGATATGCCGTAGTTGTAGGCGCTCGCCGATAGCATCTTCCACTTTGTATCGAGTACTGTGGTATGCTCACCGGATTCCAGCACGATGTCCGGTCGGAGGGCGAAGGTTCGGGACGGCTGATCGAAGAGACTGTAGCGGCTGTCCTGCGTCTTCATCCTTACTTCGGGCGGAAGTTGTTTTCGCAGGATAGAGGCGATGTAACTTTCAAATATCTTCTCCATCGGGAAAAGGAGGGCGATTGCGACTTCGCTGCCGGTGTAGGCGGTGAAGGTGTTGCCTTTGAGAAAGACACGGCACCAGGCAATGGCTTTTCCGTAGTGGCTCATGCTTCGGTCGCAGGCGCATTGGGAGAAGTCCGCGTCGCAGTTTTCAGAGCAGGGTACACCGTCGAAAAAATCGAGCAGGCGAACGGTGCTTTGGCGGTTTCGGTCATCGGCGGTCATTCGGCGCAGGAAGCGGATAGTTGTTTTGATCAGGCGGTTTTCGGGCCGGTTGATATTGAAGTCGTCGTAACGGACGTAGAATTGGGCACGGTTCACTAGATTTTTACGGATGTTCATGGCGGAGAGTAATTTGCCTTTGAAGAATTTCTCGTTTTCTTCGATGGGCGAATAGGCGGACTTGTGGCCTTGCTTGGTGAGCGAGGTCACTTCGTCAAGGAACATTTTGATGAAGATTTCGAAGAGGTTCATTCGGCCGATCTTCATATTTGAGATATTGAATTCTTTGAACGTCACGTCCCGGAGGCTTTTGAGCATCCGAAGGAAGATGCGTTTGGTCTCTTCGTCGCTGATATCGTTTCCGGCGATTTTAGGGAGAATCTCAATGACTGTTCCGTCGGTCATCGCGATCACTCCGACATAATTTCGCGCGGAGATAATCTTGCCGGTATTGCGGCGCGCGGACAGAGACATCAGCTCGACCGCCTCCGTATCGAAATCGGAAGTACTCGCGAGAATGAATTTCTCAAGCGCGTCGAAAGTGGCGGCCGGAAGCGACTGATATCCCGCAACCTCAACGCCGCGTGTGAAGCCGCCGTATTCCTTGATCGTGTAAGGTTTATTGCAGGAACGCATACGCCTCGACCTTTATGAATGCCTCGTCATTAATCTCGAAATAATCGTCCAAATCCATTTCCGAATTCCCGAAAAGCGCTTGGACATCGTTCTTTTTGATAATGAACTGTAGCTCCTGTGTCTTCCGATTGTCCCCGAGAACCATCCGGATCTTCTCGTAGTCGTCATAGAAGTACTCCTGCAAAAGCGGAACGATTTTGTTTTTGAAAATGCGCGCCAGATTTTCTATCGACGGGTCATCCTTGAGGGGCAATAAATAGGAGTGTCCGACGGTGTGCTCACGATCGTGAAGGACCGTGATGCGTTTGTTCATCGTCTCAAGCAGGACGGCGATGTCAATATTTTCGACGACCGTTCCCGCCAACGTTGTCGGATCCGGTTGCATCTCAATAAAGCCAAAACGGCGGCGAAGCGCGGTGTCGATCAGAGCAATCGACCGATCCGCGGTGTTCATCGTCCCGATGATGTAGACATTATCCGGGATACCGAATTTGTGTCCCGAGTACGGCAAGGCTGACCTCTGCGATTCCTTTGCGCCCAGGCGCTTTGTGGGTTCGATCAACGTAATTAGCTCTCCAAAAATCTTCGATATATTGCCCCGGTTTATCTCATCGATGATGAATACCCGATTGGGCACTTTTAATCTTGACGAAAAGAGGCTCGGATTGATCCGACGAAGAATATCCAGCGTATCGGTAACAGTAATTGACAACTTGTATACCGTTGATAACGTCATGATTCGACCCGCATTCAGATCGACAATATCTTCGCTGATCCCCTTAGCAAGCCATTTGACTTTGCGCAGCCGCTTGTATACCGGATACTCGTCATCCCATTCCGGCTCACCGGTCACGACGCCGATTGCGTCAATCGTTCGACTTGAAAAGCACGACAACACCAAATCTCCGATCTGCATATTGTTGTAAAATGCATTAAGAACGACCCTTCCCCCATCCTTGGAATAATCTGTCTCTTCCGTCAAGACTTCGCCATACTTATCCCATCCGATACGGATGTGACCGTTCTGCAAGCATTCACTACGCACAGGATTATCCCCTGTTCCCCCGAGAGATACTTTCCAAACGGTCGGACTCTTGCCGATACCCAAGTCAATATCTTTCGCACTACCGACCGGACTCCCGGCCTTATCACAGAACACCTTGAAAAGACCGTCGCGAATCTCATAGCGAATCTCGCCTCTGGATTCACCCTCTTCCTCTGATGTGACGACCGGCCGGATTCCCTCAATGAATTCCTCATATCCGTAAGATTGATGGAACGTCGTAAATTCGACTAACCCGTCCTCCCTATGTTGCTGATATCGCGAGAAAACAGCGGCGTAGTCTTCTCTTCGAATCTCTTCCACCGGTTTCTCCTCAATAATTGCGACGGCGTAGAGGACCGCGCTGTATGTCTTACCGGTTCCGGGCGGGCCATAGAGGATGAGGTTCTTGTCGAGTTCATGCATTTTACTCTTCCCCTCTTCTGCTGCACTGTCTTGCTCAGAGTCTCCATCATCAACTATTAATTGATTCTTAAATTTGTTTCCAAAAGAGATTATATCTTCGGTTAACATATGAAATTCCGGATCTTGATACCTGTCAAAATCCAGTCGTCCTTTGCTGAGGGCTTGAAGTTCCTTATCCTTCTTAACTTCAGCAAGAACCATCTCACACATTTCATAATATGCCGGAATATTTTGCACGTCGTCCTGTTTGATTTGAGCGTCATATCCAATTATCGCTGCGAATCCTTTGAATTTCCCAAACTGATATAGAAAGTATTTCTCAGGGTATCGAAAAAACAGGTAAATGCCCACTACTTTCTGATCCTGATAATGGCTCTTCATCTTTTCATTGTTAAGATCCCGATTTCTAGTAAAAAGATCTTTTGCACTGGAAATGAAGGCTTCAACCCGTTCTGTGATTTCTACGTTTTCGTCATATATGTTTCTAAACATATCGCGAACCGTATTCGGTTCTTTTTCGGCCAGTTCGACAATCATTGCCTTTGGAAAGATATTTCGCTTATCCAGAAGATTATCTGATTTATACAATGCCCGATTAAGCATTCCTGCAAAATCTTCAGCGTCTATATTCCAGTTATCCTGAAAACACTTGATCGCTTTCCACTTATAACCCTCTTGTTTGTCTCGATCAACAAAATCTTCCTTGTACTGCCTAATAATCTCAGCTATCGGGTTTTCTTTCTCTCCAAGTTCTCGAGCCGCCAAATCAATAATTCTATAATTCTTGAAAGAAAGGTTTGCATCCCTGAATGCCTTAATCGCACGGCAATTTTGAATATACGTGTCAATATTTCCTTTTCGTGTCAAAGGAATGTCCAGAGCTTCAAAAATACTCTTATAACTCTGGTTGCTGTTCAAAACCGGAAAAGTATTGGGCTTAAGACAATGAAGAACAACCGATGCAGCAGCGGCTCCCATTCCTTTGAATTTCTTAGTCAGCACCGGCTCCGCGCGCAAAAACATCTCGTTGTCATCCGTCATCTCGGAGATATCGATGCACATTTTGATAAAGGAACTTACTGATTCATTATCTGTCCTATTCTTGAAAGAATAGAAGCCGGTTCCAAACATTCCAAAGGCTCCAGGCTCTGTTTTTCCTTCGTATTCATACTTGCCGTCTTTTGCCCTAGCCTGAATTTTATCAAGTAACTCTATTAGCGCCAGCTTTGATTCTTGTGGTAAATGGCTTGATTCAATAGTTTTCTTTTTGACAGGCACGCCGTGTTTAAAGGTTCCAACAGCCATGAGATATACTGTGTTCAAGTCAAGATAATCTAGTAGTGCCTCATCTACACTTCGATATGCATTTACCGTAGCGCGCATGAGTTCATAACTGCCGTCGTGCTCATCGGGATTCATTTCCGGGGTGTGTTTTAATTTGTTCAGGATGTTTGTTTTCATGATGACCTCCAGCAAAAGAATCTATGAGAGCTTACCACTCTCACTGTGATGCATATCTTCATCTTACACCTTGATCACAATCTTTTCTCACTCCACCATAGCCCTCTCTTCACCCCTCCAACTCCCGAAACTTCTCTGCCATTGTCGGGTTCCCGCGCGTCAGTTTTTTGATGGTTACGTCCTGCGCTTTGTCGTTTGCGAGGCGGAGGTTGTTTTCGGCGCCGATCAGGGCTTCTTTGGTTTTCGTGAGGTGGTAGATGGACTTGTCGATCTCGTCGATGGCGGTTTTGAAGCGCCTCGAGGCCAGGTCGTAGTTGCGGCCGAAGGCGTCCTTGAACTTGTCCAGTTCGTTTTCGAAATTGGCGATATCGATGTTCTGCGCCCGCACGATGGCAAGCTCCGTCTTGTATTTGAGGGAGTTTTGG
>JAAYIQ010000040.1 GCA_012523365.1 Clostridiaceae bacterium | reverse complement strand
GTTAATCGTGCCAGGAAAATTCAGAAGTTCTTATCTCAGCCCTTTTTTGTTACCGCGGAATCTACCGGGTATGAACCTCGATCTGTTCCGCTATCCAGAACCGTCCAATCCTTCGCGGCCATTATTTCGGGAAAAGTGGATCACATCCCGGAACAGCACTTTTTTATGAAGGGCGACATCGACGATGTGATCGCGTCGTACGCAAAGGAAGCGAACCCATCTCAGAATCCCTCAGTATAATCCGCCGTAACCAACGAGAGAATACAGATGAGCGAAGACAAAAAAGCGAAAACGATGATGCTGGAAATCGTCACACCGTATCGGCACTTCTACGAAGGACCCGTTGAGTCGGTCGTCCTTTCTTCGCTTAACGGAAGTGTGGGCATACTGCCGGGGCATGCTCCGATGGTCATCGCTCTGATTCCCGGAATTACAAAAATCACGATGGACGGACAGACCCGACATGCAGTGTTGACGGACGGTTTTGCGGAAATCGGACAACACTTACTCCTCATCCTTTGTGACTCGGCCAACTGGCCGGAAGAGATCGATGTTCGACGGGCTTCCGACGCATACTTACGGGCTAAAGAGAGAGCAGACGCACTGCCCCGTCAATCCGAAGAAAAGAAGTACTCCGAGAACTCAATGAAACGGGCGCTTGAGAGAATGAACATCGTTCGTCTTCACGGGACTGCCCATCAAAAAAGCACCTTGCGGAAGCTTGACGGCGATACAACGTCGGAATGATCGGATTCCCACTCCGCATTTTCATTCTGATCCCGATACGAAAAGAGAAAACGAATGTCCCCAATGCGAACCGTATCTCCGTCAGAGAGCGGGTTCTCCTCGTGGCTGAAAAGTTTTCGATGACCGATATAAGATCCCGAACGAGAACCCAGATCGATCAGAAAAAACAATCCTTCTCTTCTCACAATTCTCGCATGTCGGGGTGAAACCGATGCATGAGAGACGGAGAAGTCACAGAGAAGCTGATCGGATCCGATCAAAAGGTCGTCGGTCCATATCACACAACGTTTGCGTTTGCTGATCTTTTTACCGTATTCACATTGCTCGACCAGGAAAGCAGGTTCCGGGAACGGAGAATCGGAACCGATTTTCTGCAAATCACGATCGGCCGATTCCGGAAAAAGTAAATTTATGCCGGATTTCTCATCCGCCGGCCTCTCTGATCCGGAGGGATTATCCTTATGATGAAAAGCGATATAAGCAGAGAATGTAAGAAGGATCGAGCCTGCAACAAATGCCGCTCCGCACTTATACATCCCAAGTCTTCCGGTAACCCCGCCGGAAAGACCGAATAGAACCGGAAGAAAGAAAATGATCAACAACAGGATCGACCCCCATGCGATGGCCAGAGGCGTCAAAAGCTTCTGTCTGCGCGGCTCCTTGTCGTCTGCTGTTCGAATTATCTCAACCGCATCGCAATAACCGAGTTCGTCGTTGCGGTTCACACAATCAATGATTCGATTGCGGATGTCGTCCGTGATCACTTCGGAAAAGAAATCGTGAAGAAGGAGCTTCTCGAGCGAATCAGAGTCTATCGATGACAACATACAATGGGATTCGGAGTCGCCGGAACGAAGAGGAATATATGTAAAAAACAACTCCCCGCTCTGAGGATCGATCCAGACGTTCTCCGGATTCAAAAGCAATCCGGCCGGACTCATCATCCGGTCCAATAAATCACCGACGGAAATGAATAAGTCGGCGCATGCCTTCTTTCTCTTATAGGAACTCGCATACACATCCCCAACCTGAGGATCAGCAAGAGATATCAGTCCGGTAATGTCCGCACATAATTGATTGCGCCCGAAAAGCTCACGCGCGTACATCGGCAGTAAATGGGGTAAGGAGCGGTTTCGCAACGCGGTAAGCGCATGCGAAACCACCTCCTTGTCCGGTTCGATTGTCACAACCGCTATTGTTCCGTGCGGTCCTCGCTCTGTAACCATATTTACGCTCTCCTAACCACCCAGTGCTCCGATGACATTTCCTTCATCGAACACATAGTCCATGATGTTGTTTGCGTAGTGAGTCAGGGCTCCGCGAAACACCAGGGCCAGTGCGACCAGAATTGCGATGATGATTACAATTTCCACGGTTCCCATGCCTTTCTTGTTCTCGCTATTTCGGTGCTTGGAATGTCTCTTTTTTGCTCTCATAGCTCTCCTCCTTTATTGTTTCATGACAATTGCAGCGATATCAGAGCGGGGGTGGTTGCGACCAAAAGAACAGAGATGAAATCCAGCATCATCGGCAGAATCATCGCAAGAGCTTCTCGCTCCCGCTTCTTTCTGGATGCGTTCCGGCATAGAGCCCAACAAGCGGTGGACTGGAGAGAAAGTAATCCGAGTACTTCGGAACCTCCCGTTATCTCATGTCTCGATGCAAGAAGCAGGGCGGATTGAGCTTCAGGAACGGGGGTTCTTTCTGAAAAGAGCTCAAGTGCGCGGCCTGCCGACATACCGGACAACATTTGCGATTGAATGATACGGAGTTCCTGCCCCATGACGCTCGTATCGGAAAAGGCACATGTGCAAGTTTCAATCGCCTTCGGAAGCAAGACTCCCGACTGCAGAAGAGTAACAAGCATCGACAGAAAAAGCGGAATTTCCTCCATAATGCCTTCTCTTCGAAGAAAAACTCTGCTTCGCAAGTCACGGTGAATCAATATGACGGAAAATGCGACAATCGGTATCGATAGCAGAAAAGGATACGAAAGAGCGTTCAAAATGAAGATAACGACAGGCAGGACAATGATCGAAACAACCATAGACTTTAATAGAAGCGCTTCGAACAATTCATCGGGTGTACATGTCAACTCGCTCATCAGTTCATAAACGCGGGTAAGATATCCTTGTGGCAGAAAGCGGGTGCTTTTGCCGCGAAGAAAACCGGTGACTTTCTTGAACCGGGGAGGTATTATCCGGTCCGTGGAATAGGCAGAAGCTTTGCCCTTACTTTTTTCTCCGATCATCGCAAAAAGAAATCCGCAGGAAATGATCGCTATAGAAAAAGACAGAAGCATCAATCCGATCCCGAGCGGGTCATTGCGCGCCGAGGACATATAATCTCCGGTAAATGATGACAACGCGTAAGTAATGCCGAAAGGCATCAGGCAAAGCAAAAAAGCCTCGGCGTTCTTGCCCGCATTATTGGCTTCGACCTCATTTTTAACCGCGATCAGTTCCGACATCATTTGACAGCTGTTTTTCAATATTGAGATAACCCCGGTCCCGATTACCCGGGTAATCGACAGCGCGTGCATGACCGGAAGAAGCTCGACATAATCCATACGGTAGCAAAGTTCTACGGCTACATCGGACAGCGGTTCCTGAGCGGAAAGCGATTTCTCGACATGTTTTAATGCGGACACGAGAATGCTCCTTTTCCCAAATGCTTTTTCAACGGTCGGACGGGCACACATAAAAGCGCTTTCAAGCGAATAACCCGCCGAAACGGAGGTGCAGAGCGACTGAAGCAGCACCTTGCTTTGAGATCTGAGATATGAGGTGCGTCTTGCGTACAGAAGATTGATCACCGAGAAAAACGGAAACAACGACAAACCGAGCGCCAGAAGAATCCGAAGCCAGAAAACCGGCAAAAACGCATCCGAAAGGACGTACACGGACAAGAAACAGCAGGGGTAAAGAAAAAACCTTTTAAGGAGAAAGGTTCTCTTAATGGCATCGCCGGAGTGCCTGCAGCCCGATGTTTTGCCGAAACTGCGCGACTCATACTCATCTTTACGATGAGTCATAAGACCGATCGGTTCGGATGTATGCCCCGATCGACGGAGCCTGCTCTTGAATCGATGGGTATCTGAGGACACATGCTTACACTTTTTCAAGACCGGAATCCTCCTTATAAACGAATTGAGGGACGACTCGAAAAGCGTCCTCGGACGCGTGGTCTAATGTGACGATTTCACCGACCAATCTTCGCCCGCCTGCGGATCGCACGATGTGTACCAAAATGTCGATTCCCATCACAATTTGGCGTACGACCGCTTCGAAAGGGAGAGAAGATCCGGCAAGCACCATTGTTGAGAGTCGATTAAGCATCTCGACGCATGAATTGGCGTGACCGGTGCACAAAGATCCCGGATGACCGGTATGTAAAGCGTGGAGCATATCGGCCGCCTCACTGCCGCGCACCTCGCCAACGATGATTCGATCAGGACGCATGCGCAGGGCCGTTCGAATCAGCCGTCCGATGGACACTGCACCCTGCCCGTCGGGGCCGGGCAGGCGGGCTTCGAGGCGAACCAAATTCGGAAGCCCCTGCAGACTGAGCTCAGCAGAATCCTCAATGGTAACGACGCGCTCGTTTTCCGGAATAAAGGATGACAATGTGTTGAGAAAGGTTGTTTTTCCGGATCCGGTACCTCCGCAAATAAAGATCGTCTTCTTTATTCGAACCGCTTCGGACAGGTAATCGGCCGCTTCCGCGGACAGGAATTCCTGACGGATCAGGCTGTTCATATCCGGGCGGATTCCCGTGAATTTCCGAATCGTGAGAATCGGCCCGTCCGGAGCGACCGGAGGAAGAACGGCATTCGCCCTTGATCCGTCGGGAAGCCGAAGATCGGCGATCGGGGAAGCCTCGTTAAGCGGCCGGTTCGCACGGGAGAAAAAGTGAGACAACACCGACGTCAGCGTCTCGGGATCCTTGAAGCGAATGTCCGTCGGATGGAGCGAGCCTTCCCTTTCAAAGAAGACGCAGTTATATCCGTTAACCATAATCTCGGTAATGCTCGGATCCTCCATCATGGGTTGCAGGACATCCAGACGCCGCATTGAATTGAAAATTCCGAGTGCCAATTCACGTTTCTCTCCGAGGGTCATCTTCTTGCATGAAGCATCGTTCCCGATGACATCCGCAATGACCTCCCGAAAAGCGTCGTCATCAATGTCCTGATGATTCTGAAGCTTCTGGAGCACACACAGAGATAGCAGGCGACCGAGCTCCTCACGGGAGTGTGAATGAACGTTTGAAGCGCCCGACAAGTTCGAATCTTTTGAGGAACGATCCGTCGTGCGATTAATTTTCGCATGGGAACTCATATTGCCTCCCTGGAAGAAGAAATGAACTTCAATTGCCTTGGTCCGGAGGCGGAGAAAATTTGCTCCAACTCATATCGGATCATCGGATCATCGTCTGCGGCGTCATCCGGATAAATGACATGCATCTCGTGGGCCAAAGGACATATTTGCTTCACTTTCGAAAAGGGCAGGCCTTCAATCGCGACGATCGCCGAAACGGGCGGAGAAGCTCCGTCAACCAATAGCCGCAACATCTTCACCATACGCACCAACGCGATCGGGTCACCGGAAATCATATCGTCGGAACGCGCCGGACGGCCGAAATAAAGCCATCCGGCTCCGTTGGGGCGAAGATAGTCCAACAGGATCTCCGGGTCAAGATCCTGAGCGTTCAGGCGTAGGAGCAGATCGGACAAACCGGTCGGTATCTGATCTCGGCGACCCTTGATTAAAGACCCGCTCGGTTCCGAAATCGAAATGCCGGGCATGATGTCCAATCGAATCAGGCGGTGACCGGATGACATCAGCGCACCTGTGTTCGAACGGATGTATTGCTCGCGTTTGCCGCGTGAACCGAGAGATAAGAAAAGACGAAGAATTCCGGATTGAGATCGCATATCCGGTCCCGTGAATCCGGCTGATTCCGACTCGTCCGTCATAGAGATGATTCTCTCGGAAATCGACTTGCCGTTCATTCGGGTGCCCCGATCGGTCTCCTCCTTGAGGGGAATCCATATAGGGACAAGAGATGCGGAGGTGATATCCGCAAAATGCTCCGGTCGGATCTCTTCATTATCGTAAAGGATAATGTCCGCCGATAATTCGTCCCGATGCTCGGCGAGCACCGAGGGTGAGTAGCGGGAAATTCTCGCATCGGGAAGATAACGGCGTAAACGTTCGGATAAAGCTCTGGAGTAATAACAGTCGGAGTCTATGATGGCTACGCTTTTACCGGTCATGTGGGGTCTCCTCTCATTCGTTTATCGGCATTTTACCTGTCGCCGGAAGATCGGGGGAAACGCTTTTTCGACAATTGGGACGCAAGTTGTGCACGGCGGCTCCCGAAGTCGCCGAGACTGTATTATGCGTTGATTTTCTCGAATGGTTTTTTCCGTATATGTTCTATTGCACGAAGAGGTGCCTTGGTGGTATGATTTAGTGACAATTTAATGATGTCATCTCTTATCAAGAGAGGCGGAGGGATCTGGCCCGATGAAGCCCGGCAACCGCGGAGAGCAGCGGTGCCAAGTCCAGCAGGGAAACCTGGAAGATGAGGCGATTTGTTTGATGAGACAGGGCCTTTCCTTTCGGGGAAAGGCTCTTTGTGTTGCATCTGGATTGAATCGGGGTCGCCGGAAGCATCGCTTTTTATCGACCCGAAGCTATCTTGAGAAACCGGACTCGAAGGATGATTATCGTTTGGAACGACGGAGTTTGAATTATCAAATCGGAGGTTTTATATGAGTTATTCAAGTGATGAAAACTGGCTTTTTACATCTGAATCCGTCACGGAGGGGCATCCGGATAAGGTTTGCGACCAGATATCGGACGCGGTGCTGGACGCACTGCTGGAGCAGGATCCAATGTCTCGCGTAGCCTGTGAGGTTGCTTGCACGACCGGGATGGTTCTGGTGATGGGCGAGGTTACGACCGAGGCCTATGCGGACATTCCGACGGTTGTTCGTAATACGATTCGGGATATCGGATACGACGGTTCGGGCTCGGGCTTCGACTACAAGACCTGTGCGGTGATCACGACGATCGATGAGCAGTCCGCGGATATAGCAATGGGCGTCAATCAGTCTTTGGAAGAGCGTCAATCGACGCCGGTTTCAGGAGAACACGAGACGGGTGCGGGAGATCAGGGAATGATGTTCGGATACGCATGCTCGGATACACCGGAACTCATGCCTCTTCCGATTTCGCTTGCTCACCGGTTGACCAGAAGACTCTCGGAGGTTCGGAAGAACGGGACTCTCCCGTATCTTCGACCGGACGGTAAGAGCCAAGTGACCGTAGAATACTCGGGAAACCGGCCGGTTCGTATCGAGGCCGTGGTTATTTCATCTCAACATACGGAAGATACGGATCGAGAGACCCTCGAGAAGGGCATCCGTGAGGAAGTCGTTCTCAATGTGTTGCCGAAGGAGCTGGTTGACGAACACACGAAGATATTCATCAATCCGACGGGGCGGTTCGTAATCGGAGGACCTCAGGGAGACAGCGGATTAACGGGCAGGAAAATTATCGTTGATACTTACGGTGGCTTTGCAAGACATGGCGGGGGAGCCTTTTCGGGCAAAGACCCGACAAAGGTGGATCGCTCCGGGGCTTATGCCGCACGTTATATTGCAAAGAACATCGTCGCGGCGGGAATTGCGAAGGAGTGCGAGATTCAGCTTGCCTATGTAATCGGCGTAGCACGGCCGGTATCGGTGCAGGTCGAGACGTTCGGTACGGCGGCATTAACCGATTCGATGATTACAGAGTTGGTCCTGAAGCATTTTGACTTGCGTCCGGCGTCGATCATAAGGGACCTGGATTTAAGGCGCCCGATTTATCGGAAGACGGCGGCTTACGGCCATTTCGGCAGACCGGACACGGATTTCCCATGGGAAAGAACGGATAAAGCCGATATGCTTGCCGAAGAGGCTCGGGAGATGGAATTTCGAATTAATACGACGAACTGATCGGGACGGGAGGCGGTGCTTGATTAAAGTTAAACCGGAAGCGCCCCGGGGCGAGGGGACTCAACAGCGCATCGTTGCCGTTTGCGGAGAAATCGTGTTCAGAAATGATCTGAACGGATACACCGTCGCAGATTTTGATCCGCAAGCACCTCATTCCGAGTCGTTTACCGCCGTAGGTACCATGCCGTTTGTTGACCCGGGCGAGACTGTTGTGCTTTTCGGGAAATGGACGTCTCATCCGGTTTACGGCCGGCAATTACAAGTCGAGCGTTGTTCACCTCATCAAACCACTTCGCCGGAAGACCTGATCCGGTATTTATCTTCCGGCTCCATTCCCTGGGTCGGGCCGAAGACCGCGCGGAAGATTGTTGATCGGTTCGGAGCGGACACATTGGAAATTCTCGGCGACGATCCGGGCAGGCTGTCGGAGATTCGCGGAATCAGCGCCAAGAAGGCACAAGAGATATCTGATGTTTTTCGGAAGAAGCGGGATTTTCAGGATTTATCGCTTTTATTGGCGCCATTCGGATTCGGATCGACTCGGATCATGAGCATATATAAACGGTTCGGTCCGAGCGCTCCCGCTCTTCTTCGTAAGAATCCGTATCTTCTGGTGACCGAGATTTCGGGCATCGGTTTTATGACGGCAGACCGTCTTGCGCTGAGCATGGGATTTGATCCGGTTTCTCCGTTCCGAATCGGGAGTGCAGTTCTCCATCTGTTGACCGTTTTTGAAAATGAAGGCGATACATATGTTGCGTTGGAGAATCTGATGCGTCGGACAATTCAACTCCTGATCGAGCACACGGACCGCGAAGACAGCGAAGAGGAGAAGGCGTGGGTGCCCGGCCCGGATTCGATGCCGGCTCCGTCGGACCGATCGCCGGGCGAGCGTTCCGAGAGAATCGGGATCGGCGCGGACGAATTTCTGCGAGGAATGAATTACCTTACGGAGGCCGGGAAAATTGTCATATATCGGACCGGGAAGAATAAGGTTCTTGAGTTTTCTCGCTTGGAGAATATTACATCTGATTTGAGGGTAACCGTTCCGGAGATTTTTGAGGCGGAGTGTTCTGCGGCGCGAGCGTTGGTCGGCAGACACTATTTCTCGACGAAGAAAGGATCGGCGGATCCGGAAGAAGAGAACCGAATTTCCGAAAGTATCGGAAAGATATCCTCCGAACTGTCCATTGAACTTTCGGATGAGCAAACCCGGGCGCTTATTGCTTCGATTTTGTACCCTTGCTCCGTGATCACCGGAGGACCCGGTACCGGCAAAACGACCATCGTGGGCGTTTTGGTCCGGTACTTTACGGACAACGGCAAGAAGGTGGTCTTGTGCGCTCCGACCGGAAGAGCCGCTAAGAGGCTTTCCGATGCGTGTGATTTTCCGGCCGGGACGATCCACAGGCTTTTGGAGGTCGGTCATCCGGATCATTCCGGAACGGCCGTTTTCGGGAGAAATGAGGACAACCCGATTGAAGCGGATGTGATTATCGTCGATGAAACGAGTATGCTTGACACCGTTTTATTGGATGCCTTGCTTCGGGCCCTGCCGCGTGAATGCGGAATCGTTTTCATCGGAGATAAGGATCAGCTTCCGTCGGTCAGCGCGGGGAACGTTCTGTCCGATATGATCGCTTCCGACAAGATCCCCTCGTCCCGTCTGAATACCATTTACCGGCAGGCCAAGAAAAGTCGGATCGTTCTCTCGGCCCACTCGGTCCTTCGCGGGGGAGAGATGGTTTTCGATCAATCGCTTGAGAGCGATTGCATGTTGATTTCGAAGCGTTCCTCAGAAGATATCTCAGAGGCGGTGAAGAAGCTTTACTCGCATGTTCTTCCGGAAGTTTTCCGGATCAATTCGCTGAGGGAGGCGATTGTTCTTTGTCCTTCGCGTAAGGGACCGGCGGGGATTTCGTCCCTCAACCCGATGTTGCAGGAAGAGTACGGAATCAGAAGCGACCGCTTTATAAGGGCGGGGGGATTCAGTTTTCGTATCGGAGATCGGGTGATGCATACCCGGAACGATTACGATCTTTTTTTTCGCCTTCCGGACGGGGGGACGGGACAGGGAGTGTTCAACGGTGAATTGGGCGTTGTGCTGAGCGTTGACCCGCTTAAGGGGGAACTTGAGGTCGAGCTGGACGATCGTCGGGTGATTGTATATGACCCGGATCACATCGAGAACTTGGAACCCGCTTATGCGATTACTGTTCACAAGAGCCAGGGAAGTGAATTTCCCGTGGTTATCCTCGCGATTCCGGGCGGCCCTCCGATGCTTTACAACCGGAATTTGCTCTATACCGCGATCACCCGGGCCAGAGAGAAACTTTTTGTCGTATCGGATCGCCGTACTCTGGCCGCGATGATTCGGAATCTTTCTCAAGCGGAACGACACACGGCGCTCAGAGAATTCATGGAGATCTTTGCGGAGGGCGGTTCAATCGAATGATGCGGAACAGGGCGGTTTTTTCTCGCGCGTGTCGACTCGGACGAATGATGCCTTACAGAAGCGCGATTCGAAACTTCTTTTTTCCGAAGGTTTGCGTTTTTTGCGGCGGGGTGCCGGTGCGATCCGGCAGAGCGAAGGCGGACAGTTTGTGCGAAGACCTTTCCGTGTGCGCCGTGTGTTTGGCGCTTTTGCCTTTTAAGCTGTTTACGGCGCATGAGATTCCCTGTCTGTCCAACGCTTATGAGAGTGATCCGATTCCGGGATTTTCCGTCTTGGTTCCTTTTCGCTACGAGGGGGAAATTGTGTCCGCACTTCGCGCGTTGAAATTTAACGACGCACCTTATATCGCACGGACACTGGGTTATTTTATGGCGACTTCCGCGTATGCGAGCGGGAGGTCGTTTGATGCGGTGATCCCTGTGCCGTTGAGCACTTCGCGTTTGCGAAGAAGAGGATATAATCAGGCGGCTCTTCTGGCGACGGAAATATCCGGAAGACTTGAACTGCCGTGCCTCGAGTGCTTCCTGATTCGCACGAGATCAACGAGGCAACAAAGTCGATTTGTTGACCCCGGACTGCGGGCTGCTAATGTCCGAGGAGCCTTTGCTGTGCCGGAGGAGGCATCTGTTGAGGGTTTGCGGATTCTTCTGGTTGATGATGTTTTTACGACCGGGAATACTTTGCACGAGGCGGCACTTGCTCTTTTTCGAGCGGGTGCGGCTGACGTAACGGCTGTTACGACGGCATCGGGAAGAGATGATGACAATGAAAAGGGGTTTATGACCTCAGACCTTTCCGGAGCGAAGAAACATCGTTTCGCCCGATAGCAGTGTCTGCGAATTAACTTGTGAGTGGCGGTATGTATTGTTATAATGAAGTTGCCTGAGATGCCCGAGTCTCACGTTTTTGAACCTTCATGACTTAAACGGGAACCCGCGTCGGAGCAGAGCGGATCAAGCCTTGACACTTTTATAAGTGCTCCCGGGAGGAAGATCTAAGACTGCCGCAGGGTACCCACCTGGCGTACTGCTGGGTGTCAAAAGGTGAGAATCGGCATATCAGGTTCCTTGTTGGGGAGTCGGGCGGGAATATGGGTTTATTGAAAGACGCGAAACAAATAGCAGAGAGAGATCCCGCCGCCCGGGGAATATTGAGTGTCATTTTTTTATACCCGGGTTTTCATGCGCTGGTTTATCATAAAATCGGCCATTTTTTTTATCGTCATCGTATTTTCCCGATCGCCCGTTGGATTTCACAGATCGGAAGGCATTTCACCGGTATCGAGATCCATCCGGGTGCTAAGATCGGCAATGGTCTTTTTATTGATCACGGAATGGGTATTGTCATCGGCGAAACTGCCGAGATCGGTGACAATTGTACGATATATCACGGAGTGACACTCGGCGGAACCGGTCACTCTGTCGGGAAGAGACATCCAACGATCGGAAATAATGTTCTTATCGGCGCCGGAGCAAAGCTTCTCGGAGCGTTTACGGTTGGTGACAATGTGCTCATCGGAGCGAATGCAGTGGTTCTTGCGGATGTTCCCGCTAAGGCGACGGTCGTCGGAATTCCCGGAAAGGTTGTTCGTATTGACGGTCGCCCGATCATCCATTCGGAAGAATTGGATCAGGTGATAACAGTCGATCCGCTGGAACAAGAACTTTGCAAACTGATGCATCGCGTGATCGCGCTGGAACACCGGGCGGGCGTTGAGCCGGACGAGAGGCATTTACCGACCTTTTGTGACCCGGAAAAGTATAACCAGGACAACCCCGAGAAGTAGATTTATTCATGGGCATTTTTATTTGCCGAGAACGGTGCTAATATATTGCCAGACTTGTTTTCTTTTTGTGCCGGAGGAAGTATGAAGCTTTACAATACCATGTCCAGAAGTAAGGAAGAATTTGTACCCGCGGAAGCCGGAAAGGTGAAAATGTATGCCTGCGGTCCGACGGTATATAATTTTTTTCATTTGGGAAACGCCAGACCGTTCGTGACCTATGATACCTTGCGACGATATCTGGAATACACCGGATACGAAGTGGAGTTCTGCCAGAATTTCACGGATATCGACGATAGAATCATCAAGAGAGCTCAGGATGAGGGCACATCGATTGAAGAAATCAGCGAACGTTATATTCGCGAATATTACGTCGATGCGGACCGCTTAAGAATCGGGCGCCCTACCTATCAGCCGAAGGCGACACAGACCATTCCCGAAATGATCGAACTGATCGGGGAGCTTATGGAGAATGGCTATGCTTATGAACTTTCGGACGGGATCTATTATGATGTGTCCAAGTTTGCAGAATACGGGAAACTGTCGCGTTATCATCTCGACGAATTGGTGGAGGGTGCCGGGGAGCGGGATACGAAGCGCGAGAACGACGAGAAGAGGAACCCCGGTGATTTTGTCCTTTGGAAAAAGAAAAAGGAGAACGAGCCTTCCTGGCCGTCTCCCTGGGGAGAAGGTCGCCCCGGTTGGCATATTGAGTGTTCCGCGATGATCCGCAAGCACTTGGGCGACACGATCGATATTCACGGCGGCGGTCAGGATTTAATTTTCCCCCACCATGAGAACGAGATTGCTCAGAGCGAAGCGGTCACGGGAGTGCCTCTCGCACGTTATTGGATGCACAACGCGTTTGTTAATGTTGACAATGAAAAGATGAGTAAATCAACCGGGAATTTTTTCACGATCAGGGATATCGTCAAGAAGTACCCGTACAGGGTTATTCGTTTCTTCATTTTATCCGGGCAATATCGGATGCCGATCAATTTTTCCGACAGCCTTCTGGAAGCTGCCGAGAACGGGCTGAACCGGATTCGCGAGTCAGTCGATAACCTTCGATTTACGGCGAAGAATCAGAAAAAATCTTCGGAAGAAACGGACGATCGAAGCAGTTGGGATCTTATGGAAGCGATCGATAAGGCTTCGCGCGACTTTCTGGATGCCATGGAAGATGACTTTAATACCGCGGACGCCATTACGGCTATTTTTCAATTGGTGCGCACCGCAAATATAGCGTGTCAGGAACCGCTCGTTTCAGCCGATTCTCTTTTGTCGGCCGCCGATAAGGTCATGGAGCTCGGAGAAGTGCTGGGGCTCGATATTTTGGGTACGGATGATGGTGATACGGGCATTCCCGACGAGGTGATGCGGTTGGTGAATAAACGTGCGCAGGCTAAGAAAGAGCGAAACTTCGCTTTATCCGACGAACTGCGTGATCAAGTGACTGCTCTCGGCTACCAGATCAAGGATACGCCTTCCGGCCCGCAGGTGACAAAAGCATGATCATACCGATTCTGAACGAGGATATTCGTGAGGTTCCCGCTTCGGTCCTTGCCTACGTCGGGGACGCGGTTTTCGAGTTGTATGTCCGCCTTCATGTCGCCGCGAGGAGTCGGACGAAATCGGGAACGATTCATAAACAAGCGATCGGTATGGTTAACGCCGCCGCTCAGGCCAAAACCGCCCGGGCGATCATGGATTTGCTGACCGAGGAGGAGTTGTCGGTTTTCAGGAGAGGCAAAAACAGCAACCCGGCGAGCTCGGCGCGCAACGCAAGCCCGTCGGATTACAAATACGCGACCGGAATGGAAGCGGTGATCGGATACCTTTTTCTCATGGACAAACAGGACAGATTGGATGAACTCCTGACCCGGATGTTTGAGATGTCCGAACACGGAGAAGAGATCCATAATCAATGAACTTGAAGAGGGACACCGACTTCAATGACGGTGCCGGTAACAAAGGAGAGAACATGGCGGATCAACGCAATGAATCAAAAGGCAGAGGGAATCCCGGAAGAGCACCGCGACGATCGGACGGATCGGGATATCGCCCGAAAAGCAACACGAACAGAGCTTCGAATTCCGGATCGACGGCGGGCTCCGGCGGCGCAAAGCCGACCGGTGAGTATTCCGCGCGCAGGAGCACCGG
>JAAYIQ010000039.1 GCA_012523365.1 Clostridiaceae bacterium | reverse complement strand
TGATCGCCGGCCGGATGCGAAAGCTCCGGGCGCTCGCCCGATAGGAAGAATCAGAGGCGCTTTTCGAAAAGGAAGGACGACTCGCAGATAGAGAAAACGCACGGCATAAAAATTTGCAATCTAAAAATCACATGGCTATAATCGTTCTATGTGAAAATCACCATGGAGGTCAATGATGGCAAAAGTAACATTCGATGACGATCTGTGTAAGGGCTGCGGCCTCTGTGTCGCGGTATGCCCCAAGAAGATCCTTCAACTGGATCAGGATCGTCTGAATTCAAGAGGTTATCATCCCGCTTCCTGCATCGACCAGTCCAAGTGCATCGGCTGTGCGTTTTGTGCGGTCCAATGCCCCGATTCGGTCATTACCGTTGAAAAGTGAGGAAGCGATATGAGTAAACGTGTCTTAATGAAGGGAAACGAAGTCATCGCCGAGGCGGCGATCCGGGCCGGATGCCGGTACTATTTCGGGTATCCGATCACTCCTCAGACCGAGATCATGCACTATATGGCGCTGACGATGAATAAGGCCGGAGGTACGTTCGTTCAGGCCGAGAGCGAAGTCGCCGCGATCAATATGGTCTACGGCGCTTCCGCGGCCGGAGGCCGGGTCCTTACGTCCTCGTCCTCTCCGGGCATCAGCCTGAAGCAGGAGGGATTCTCGTATATCGCCGGAGCGGAATTGCCCGCGGTCGTCGTTAATATCGTTCGCGGCGGGCCGGGGCTCGGCGGCATCCTTCCCGCGCAGGGAGATTATTTTCAGGCGACCAAGGGCGGGGGACACGGAGACTACCGGAACATCGTTATCGCACCGGCATCGATCCAGGAACTCTACGAGATGACCGTCGAGGCATTCAATCTGGCGGATAAATACCGGATGCTTGTCATGATCCTGGGCGATGGAACGCTCGGACAGATGATGGAGCCGGTTTCTTTTCGCGAAAAGGAACCGATCGTGATACCCGAAAAGCCTTGGGCGCTGACCGGCAGGAAGGACAGAGAAGAACATAACACGATTCAGTCGATCTACATTAACCCGGACGACCTGGAGGCTAAGAATATCGAACTTCAGGATAAGTACAAGGTCGTCAGCAGGGACGAAGTGCGCTATGAGGAATTGAATACCGAAGGCGCGGAGATCATTATCGTCGCGTTCGGGACCTGCAGTCGGATCTGCAGAAACGTCATCCGACAGGCTTCCGGGATCGGCATCAAGGTCGGTATGATCCGTCCGATCACACTGTGGCCGTTCCCGACCGAGGTGATCGCGGCCGCGGCGGCAAAACCGGAGACCCGGGCATTTCTCGATGTCGAGCTCAATGCCGGGCAGATGGTTGAGGATGTTCGCCTGGCGGTGAACGGGAAAAAGCCGGTGCATTTCTACGGAAGGATGGGCGGAAATCTGCCCGGACAACAGGAGTTATTGGACCAGATCATAAAGATTCACGAGGAAGGTAAATAGATGGCGATCGTATTTGAAAAGACCAAAGGGCTTACGGACAAGCCGTTTCATTACTGCCCCGGATGCACGCACGGCATTATCCACCGGATCATTGCTGAGGTGATGTGCGAAATGAATATCCTGGATGACGCGATCGGTGTTTCGAGCGTCGGATGCACGTATAACAACTATGAGTATTTTGCTTGCGATATGGTCCAGGCGGCGCACGGGAGAGCTCCGGCGGTCGCGACGGGAATCAAGCGGGTCCACCCGGGCAACATGGTTTTCACGTATCAGGGCGACGGCGACTTAGCCTCGATCGGAACGGCGGAGATCGTTCACGCCGCGGCAAGAGGAGAAAAGATATGCGCGTTCTTCGTAAATAACGCGGTGTACGGGATGACCAGCGGTCAGATGGCACCGACGACGCTTCTCGGGCAGGTGACGACTACGTCGCCGTTCGGCCGCGACGCGAACCTTCAAGGATACCCGATCAACATGAGCGAGATGCTCGCGACGCTTCAGGGAGCGGTTTATGTCGAGCGCGTGACCGTCGTTGATTTTAAGAGCATTCAACAAGCGAAGAAGGCCATAGCCAAGGCTTTTCGCGTTCAACAGCATGGACTGGGATTCGCGTTTGTGGAATTCCTGTCGACTTGTCCGACGAACTGGGGTAAGGATCCGGTCGACTCGCTTCAGTGGATCAGGGAGAATATGATCCCGCAGTATCCGCTCGGCGTTTTTAAGGGAAAGGATCTGGAGGTTTAGCATATGATCGATTATTCCATCATTCTGGCCGGAT
>JAAYIQ010000008.1 GCA_012523365.1 Clostridiaceae bacterium | reverse complement strand
GGGACTTCAGTGCCCGCTCCAGATCATCCAAACTCTGTATCTTGGTCTCGCAGACCGTCTCCAATTCCTCAATTGCCTCAAAAAACTCCGGCTTCTCAATATCACTGAAACGGTCCGGCCGGAACGTCGGGATCACGCGAATTTCGATCTCCGGATCATCTTTGATTTTCCGGTGCCAGGGAAGCGAATCGACCGGGTCATCGGTCGTACACAGGAGCTCGACGCCCGACCGGGCAATCAGCCCGCGCGAGGTCATTTTGTCGCCCGCTAACACCGCGGCCGTCAAATTCCAGACCTCCTCCGCCGTCTTCTCCGAAAGAGCACCCTCATAGCCGAAGTAGCGCTTCAACTCCAGATGACTCCAATCATAAAGCGGGTTACCGACCGCGCGCCCCAGGACCCCGGCCCACGCGTCGAATTTCTCCCGATCGGACGCTTCTCCGGTGATGAAATGCTCCTCCACCCCCGCCGCGCGCATCAAACGCCACTTATAGTGGTCACTCCGAAGCCAAAGCTCCGTCAAATTCTGATAGCGCTTGTCCTCCGCAATCTCACGCGGATCCACGTGGCTGTGATAATCGATGACCGGTAATTTCTTTGCGTATGTCTCGAAAAGCTCGCGCGCCGTCGGCGTACTGAGCATCCATGTGTCATATCTGGAAGTTTTCATCTTTCACCCTCCGGACTCGCAGGTCGCCTGCGGGACTGAATGTTCAAGTCTATTAAATAGTATCGCAAGCCGGACTGTAAGACAAGGCACGCCTGTGCTAGAATGCTAGTAGACATAAGGGCGCTCGGGTTTTTCACGCTTATTCGCAGACCTCCTCGAACGATTTTTCGGATCCGGTCCGGGAAACCGAAATCACCGAACAACAATCTTCCGAAGGGAGCCTTTTCATGAATATATCCGAATTATTAGAGGGCGCCGGAGTTGTACCGGTCGTCGTTATCGAAGATGCTTCTAAGGCCGTTCCGACCGCGCAGGCCCTTCTGGACGGCGGGATCCGGACGATGGAGATCACTTTCCGAACCGCCTGTGCCGCGGACGCGATTCGCGCCGTCGCCGAGGCGGTTCCGGAGATGCTGGTCGGCGCGGGAACGATTCTCACCGTAGAGCAGGCGGTCCTCGCACAAGAGGCAGGCGCGCGCTTTATTGTATCGCCCGGCTACGACGATCACGTCGTCGCCTATTGCCTCTCCGAGGGACTTCCGGTCCTCCCCGGCTGTGTCACTCCGACCGAGATCATGGCCGCCCTGTCTCGCGGCCTGACGATCGTCAAATTTTTCCCTGCCAACATCTACGGCGGGCTCCCGGCGATGAAAGCACTGGCTGGCGTTTTTCGCGGCCTCCGATTCGTCCCGACCGGCGGTGTCGGCCCGGAAGATATCGCGATGTATCTGTCGCAGCCGTATATTTTCGCCGTCGGCGGCAGTTGGCTGTGTACGTCCGCGGATATCGCCGAGGGGCGCTTTGATCGAATTACGGAATTGGCAAGACAGGCATCAGCGAGCATTCCGTATTCGGATCTGTGAAATATAAGTGAATAAGAAACATTCAATACAGCGCGTTTGCGCACAAACAGGAGGGCCCCGAAATGACCGTACTGACCTTCGGCGAGATCATGCTCCGCCTAAAGACCCCCGAGCATCTGCGCTTCTTCCAAAGCCCCGTTTTCGAGGCGACCTTCGGCGGCGGCGAGGCCAATGTTGCGGTCTCGCTTTGTAACTTCGGCATAGACGCTGAGTTCTTGACCGTTCTTCCCGAAAACGCGATCGCGGACGCCTGCATCGGTGAACTCCGCCGCTTCGGTGTCGGTACCGAAAAGATTATTCACGGCCCCGGCCGTATGGGAATCTATTTTTTGGAAACCGGCGCAAACCAACGCCCGAGCAAGGTCGTTTACGACCGTGAGGGCTCCTCGATCGCCCAGACGGTCGTCGGCGATATCGACTGGGAGACGGCCTTCATCGGTGTTGATTGGCTCCACGTGACCGGCATCACGCCCGCCCTTTCCCAGGGTGCCGCGGATCTGACTCTTCAGGGCCTTCGACTCGCGAAAGAAAAAGGCATCACCGTTTCCCTGGACCTCAACTACCGGAAAAATCTCTGGAAATACGGAAAGACCGCGCAAGAGGTCATGCCCGAGATCGTCCGCTTCGTCGACATCCTGATCGCCAACGAAGAAGACTGCCAGAAAGCGCTCGGGATTGAAACCGCCGTCGACGTTGAGTCCGGCGAACTCGACACGGAAAAATACCGACTTCTGACCGAATCCGTTCTCGAAAAATACCCTAACGTTTCACGCATCGCCATCACCCTCCGCGAGAGCGAAAGCGCGGACAGTAACGGCTGGTCGGCCTGTATGAATAACGGCTCCGAATTCCTATTAAGCCGCCGCTACGAGATCCGCGACATCGTCGATCGCGTCGGCGGGGGCGATTCCTTCTCTGCAGGGCTGATCTACGGGCTCCGCTCCTTCGAAACAGACGCAGAGGCGCTTGAGTTCGCCGTCGCGGCGAGTTGTCTCAAGCACTCGATCAGCGGGGATTTTAATCGCGTCAGCGTCACCGAGATCCGTGCGCTGATGGGCGGGGACGGGTCCGGGAGAGTGCAGAGGTAGATGGAATGATGGGACTTTTCACGAGTTAATGAACAGTATTTTCGAAAGATAAACGCCCTCCGGACGGAAGGCGTTTACAAAATAACATCAAAACACACAGGTTCTGGGCAGCAAAACTATGGTGGTACCAAAGAGTATTCAGAAATTATCAAGATGCAGCATCAAGTCTGTCCATTATCATTTCCATTGCAACGGGAAAGTAAGAATTAATTTTTTCAATCTGTTGAGGGTTTTCAATACAATCTGTAATTGCGATTGCAAAGAATTCTGTCTCCCAGTCGCCTTCTATAGCGCCATCTGATTTATATGTCCAATAAGGAAAATAGTTGTAAGTCAATAATGCAGAAAAATAGCACAGAATATATGGACGGTTTTGTTCGGTCAAGATAACAGACTTCACCGCTTGACAGACTTGCTCTTGGAATGGTGATAAAGAAATATGTATGCGAAGTTCAGGACTTGAGCATATGTATGTCAAAATAATCTCTTTCTCAATTTGATCAGAATTAAATCGTGCCAGAGACGAGTAGTTTTCATCGGAAGACATCATATCATATTCTGTAGAAATTATTTCTCCAAGTTTTGTTTTAAAATTCACTATGACATTTTCTCGGAGGTCTTGACCATTATTTAAGTCGTCATATTCATGATCATCAATCAAATGCTCCCATTCGTGAAAAAAAGTGTGTACTAGTGGTACTGTTGGGGGTATCTTTTCGAGCAGCAGAATCAGGGGTCATATCTTTACGAATACGACGCCGAAGCACTCAAGCCCGCCGTTGCGGCAAGTTGCCTCAAGCACTCGATCAGCGGGGACTTCAACCATTTTTCCGAGGATGAGGTTCGGGCATTGATGGGAGAGGATGGGGCGGGGAGCGTTCAAAGGGAAAATGTATTCGATTAAGCACCCGATTACTGGTGACGCCAGTGCACACTGATGACGGGAAGTTCGCTTTTTTCGAACGCGCCAATCACCGATTCCGCCATCCGGTCGTCGGAATCCTTGTTCTGGAATTTGACCTCGGCCGTGATTGCGACGGTAGCGTGCTCGTAGTCCTTTTCGACATCGTAATGAAGGATTAGGATGTCCTGTTTCTTGATCAGTTCGATGATTTTATTGATCTCAACATCCTTATTCGCCGTGATCTTGATGATCCGGTAGTTGTCTTTTGAGTAGAGCTTCTCCACCCGGCTCAGGATCGTCAGCACGAAGATCGCGATCAGGGTCGCCAGGATCGCGATCTCGAAAAACCCCGCACCACATGCCATTCCGATCGCGGAGGTCGTCCACAGGCAAGCGGCCGTCGTCAGCCCTTGCACCGAGAATTTGTATTTGATGATCGCGCCGGCGCCGATGAAACCGATACCGGTGATGATCTGCGCCGCAATTCGGGTCGGATCTGCTGCCGCGGATCCCGGATACGAATCCAGCCACCGCACCGCGAGCCCGATCGATATCAGCATGAATACCGAAGAGCCGACAGAGACCAGAATATTTGTACGAAGGCCGGCCGACCGTCCGCGAATATCACGCTCAAGACCGATCAACGCGCCGAGCAGTGCCGCAAAGAGGACGCGAAAAACAAAACTATCCGTCAACACATCCGGGAACAAATTGAAATCAAACACGGACTCCCTCCTCTTCGGCGTGCCGTCTGTGTTCGTCCGGCGTTATCCGGACGGATTGAAATCGGCCTCGCAATCCACCGGTCGATCCTGACCGGCTTCTTAACTTCATCTTATACAAGGTTTACATATTTTACAATTCGAGCTTCATGCTACAATGGTGACATGCGGGTCGGATCACCGAATCCCGCCAAAATCAACCTTCGCGTTCGGAGGACATATCGAT
>JAAYIQ010000007.1 GCA_012523365.1 Clostridiaceae bacterium | reverse complement strand
CGGCGATCTGTTTTGCGGCGGCGGCGGTGGTCCTCGGCGTGATCGGATTTCTTCGTCGAAAAAATCAGCCCAAACAGTAACCCTTTCCCCTCCGGCTGGTTTATTTATGCTCCGGCTTGTTCATAAATACTATTTTCGAAGCATATCCATCATCTTCCGTCGGCGATCATATCAAAGGCTCGAACTTGCTGCCTCGCAATCATTATCCATTAAAAATCGCCGGAGCGTTTCCTCCCCGGCGATCTGCATTTCGTTTATCCAAAGACACTCGGCAGAGTTTTCGGCGATCTCCGACCGGTGCTAATCTTTGCTGACCGTCACGGACGAGGCCGGCACCAGCGTGCCCTCGATCCAGATTCCGAAGCTCTCGTATGTTCCGTATTCATCTTCAAATTCTGAAACTTCCGCGCTGCCGAGGTTATAGCCGTCGGGGCTCACTTCAACGCCGCCCTCGATAAACCGGATATCGCCCGCAAATACGGCCGGAATATTCGGGCCGGAGCAAGAAAAGCTTCCGGTGAAGTCAGCAAACTCCAGTACACCCGTACCGATTACGCATTCAACTTCCGGATCACCGTTCATCGTAACCGTAACAACGGACGAGCCCGAGATCCGGACTTGAGGGCATTCAATACCGAGATACTCCGACGCACCGGACACCGTAACCGTGAAGACGGAGTTTTCAACCGAGAGCGCATGCATGCCCAGAACCCCTCCGTTTGTGCTGTTCAGCCGAACGACAGAGTTTGTAAACGACCACCACTGCATAACCGATCCTTCGTCATTCCCGATCGCAACGTAAGAGTTGTTGATTTCAAACTCCAGATCATTCACGTCAAAATCGTCTGCGCAGTATACGCCCCCTCCGAAAGTAAGGCTCGCGCCGGTTCCCGTGCCTGTCAGTTGTACCGGGCGATCAAACCGTGCGCCCCCGTACCCGCTCGTGTCAATCAGCGAGCAATTCCCGGAAATTCGAATCTCGAGTCGCGTCGACGCTTCCTCTGTCGTAAGCAATCCATCCATCGAAATGTACTCACCGGAGATGCTCAGGTTGTCGAAAGTGACAGCCGTCACGCCGGAGGCGGTCACTACGTGAATATCTTCACCGGTTCCGCTGAAAGTCAACCCGTTGCCCGTTATGGTCAGGGTATATATTGAATAATAATCGTTAAAATCGTACGTGTAGCCGGAGATCCCGTTCACGCAAATGTCCTCGTACGTTGTTCCGTCCGTCACGATGATCCCGGTCTCATCGAACGTTCCGTCGATGCGGATCGCCCGGTATTCGGCGGTGTATGTCGCATTCCCGCTGACGGTCGTGTTGTACGGGAGGTCCGGAGTCCATCCGATAAACACGTACCATGCCGTGCAATCATCAAGGAAATCTGGTATTCCCGAAGCGTCAGCATGAACGTGATATTATCCTTTGTAAATCGGTTATGAAAAGAGATCCAGTTCTTGACCGTCCGGGACCACTGACCGACGATGGCGTCCCGATATTCGGGAAACTCGCGTTCCAGACATTGCTCAACAAGTCCTCCGAAATCGGAGAGCGCCTCCGCAAATGGTGTGACGAAGCCGTGCGGAAGCGCCATACACATCGCCTCCGAAAGCAATTGCTTCACCTCTTCCCCGCGTCCCAATACGTGGCAGGAAAGTGCGGCGATCACACGAAGATAGATACCGGTTAGGGAAACTCCATCTGCTTTTCGATCGAAAAGCAATGCGCTCTGCGCGGCACACAGCGCCGTTTCGTATTGGGATATACAAACAAAATAACGTGCGAGTAAATAGAGAAGGTACGGCGGGCTCGCCTCCTTCGGAAACGCACGAAAATCGCCTTCTTTGAGCCATTCGGGAACCATGTTGGGCGCCATGACGCTCACGGTGGCACTGGCGAGCGCCAATTCCGCAACCGCCGCCAAATCACCGGGCGGATCCTTCCGGATCACATCCTTCAAAAAGCTTTCGATTTCGGAATACGCGCGGTAGTCGCCCAGACTGATCGCCGCCGCGACACCCACCAGTGAAGCGCGAACCCGAACCGTGTCGTTGTCATCCATTGCGCCGACACAGCGCATCACGCGAGAAAAATCGCCGCGCAGGTACGCGATCTCCGCCTCGTATTGAAGACGCGCCCACGGTTCCTCGATCGTGCCCAAGATGGAATCCGGCCGGTCGCCGGGCATCGGCACAGAAGTGATTCTGAGAACTTCCGACATTGCGGAGGGCGCCGGCCGTTTCCCGGAGCGGCACTTTCCGCGCTGATCCGACGGTTTGCCCGCGTCGTCCGGTATCATCCATACTCTTCCGCATTTCCGCGCGCCGTAAATGCGCCCATCCGCCAGAAGCCTCTGGACTTGCCGTATTGAAATGCCCCATCGCTCCGAAACTTCGGAAACGGACAAGTACTCCATTTACTGCCCTCAATAAGATATATCCTTTATTTAATTATAGTCGTTTAAACGACGTGTTAACATATTCATCTGCAAAATATGCTCCGACCGTTCGTTCGAATACCTTAGTTCCCGAGTAGTCTGCCGAATGCTTCCTCGGCTCTTTCGAGAATACCGTTTTCCGGATCCGTTTCAAGGGTGTGGAAGAAAAGGACGTATCGATCATAAACGATCACATAATCCGTTTCGAACTGATTTAGGTATG
>JAAYIQ010000006.1 GCA_012523365.1 Clostridiaceae bacterium | reverse complement strand
CAAACCCTATATCGGAACCTATATCGTGCTGATGATTCTTCTGATCATAAGAGCTCTTTCCGAGCTGTTTCTGCCGAGCCTTAACAAGGATATCATCAATAACGGAATCCTGCCTTTGGATATCGATTATATATGGAGGATCGGCGGAGTCATGCTGGCGGTCACCCTTCTTCTGGGTGTCGTCAGTGTGATCATCAACCTCATATCGGCCCGCATCTCAATGTCGTTCGGCAAGGATCTGAGAAAAGCGATTTTTTCGAAGGTGGAAAGTTTTTCGCTGAACGAACTTGAGCAAATCGGCGTCCCCTCCTTGATCACCCGAACGACCAACGACGTACAGCAGATCCAACAGGCCGGATTCATGTTCATGCGGATCATGGTTTCCGCTCCGATCATGGCGGTCGGCGGCGTCATCCTTGCCGTACAACAGGATGCCCCGCTGTCTCTGGCGCTTGCCGTTATCATCCCGCTGATCGTCGGAATCATCATCATTCTGATGAAGAAAGGCTTCCCGCTTTTCAAGCAGGTACAGAAAAAAACCGACCGGCTGAATCTGGTCCTGCGCGAAAAGTTGTCCGGCGTCCGCGTCATTCGCGCTTTCGTAAAAAATGCATACGAAGAAGCGCGCTTCGAGACGGCAAATCTGGATTTGACCCAAACATCGCTTTCCGTCCATCGAATGATGGTATTCCTGATGCCTTCGATCATGCTTTTGATGAACACCGCAGCGCTTTTTATCTACTGGTTCGGCGCTCAGAGAATCGACTCCGGAGAAATGCAGATCGGTAATCTCACCGCTTTTCTTGCGTATATCATGCTGATCCTTTTCGCGGTCATGATGGCCTCGATGCTGTTTATCATGCTGCCGCGCGCGCTGGCTTCGGCGGAGCGTATCAATGCGGTCCTGGAAATGGAATCATCCGTAACAGATCCGAACGAAGCCGATCAAGCGGATTATCATCCGCCGTTCTCTTCTCTTCGGTTCGAGGATGTTTCTTTTCGGTATCCGGGTGCCGAAGAAGCGATCCTCGAAAACGTTTCTTTCGAGGTCCGACCGGGAGAAACCGTGGCAATCCTCGGAAGCACCGGTTGCGGCAAGTCCACCCTGGTCAATTTGATCCCCCGGTTTTATGATGTATCGGGCGGGTCGATCCGTATTAATGACACCGACATTCGGCATTTTTCCTTGAAAGTGCTCTACGACCTGATCGGTTTCGTGCCGCAAAAGGCTTTTTTGTTCCGCGGCAGTATCGCCGACAACCTCCGCTACGGTAAAGAGGATGCGTCGGACGAGGAGTTGTGGGAAGCGCTTCGTATCGCGCAGGCGGAGGACTTTGTCCGGGAGATGCCCGATCGGGAGCTTTCGGAGATCACGCAAGGAGGCTCGAATGTATCCGGCGGACAACGCCAGCGCCTGTCGATCGCCCGTGCGCTGATCAAGAATCCCGCCGTCTATATTTTTGATGACAGTTTCTCCGCTCTTGACTATAAAACCGACGCCGCTTTGCGAAAAGCGCTCCGCGAAAAGACCACCGGCAGTGCGGTTCTGATCGTTGCCCAACGGGTAAGCACCGTCCTTCACGCCGATCGGATCATCGTTCTGGAGAACGGCCGGATCGAGGGCATCGGAAGTCACGAAGAGCTGATGAAAACTTGTGCGGTCTACAAGGAGATCGTGCTGTCGCAGGTTTCCCAAGAGGAAATTTCCTAGCCGAACTGCCGCGTAAAAAACGCGATGAAACATAATAAACAGAGGAAAAAATGAAGCCGAAAGAGATGCAAAAAAACAAATCGCTCGCTCGCGGGGAACAATCTCCCCGTGAGAACGACGCGTCGATGAAGCCTCCGGTCAACCCCGGCATGGTGCGCGGTGGGAGCGGACAGCGCGGCGGCGGCCATCCGGGAATGGGCGCGATGATTCCCGCGGAAAAGCCGCGAGATTTTAAGGGTACGATGCGGCGCTTGCTTCAGGTCCTTCGCCCCCATCGTATCGCTTTACTGATGGTTCTCATCGCATCGATGCTGACCACGGTTTTTTTGATCGTTACCCCCAAAATCCTCGGTCGGGCAATCGATATTATTACCGTCGCCGTTACCTCAAGAATCGCCGGCGTATCGGATCCGATCGACTATAAAGCCCTCCTCCGAATCCTCGTGATCGTCGGATGCATCTATGTCATCTCGTCGTTTTTTAACTGGTTGGGCGGGTATGTGATGGCGGGCATATCACAAAAAATCTCGTTTTCGATGCGGCAATCGATCGACCGGAAGCTCAGCCGCCTTCCTCTTCGCTATTTTGACTCGACGCCCAGAGGCGAGATCATCAGCCGCATGACCAATGATATGGACAATATCTCCATGACACTTCAGCAAGGGCTGACACAGGTCATATCATCGGTTACCACGCTGGTCGGTATCCTGATCATGATGCTGACCATCAGCCCGCTTCTGACACTGATCGGCTTGATTACGATCCCTTTGGCGGCGATCGTCACGGCGATGATCGCCAAAAGATCTCAAAAATATTTCGCGGAAATGTGGGCGTCGACGGGGCACTTGAACGGACACATCGAAGAGATGTACACCGGCCAGACAATCGTGCGGCTTTTCAATCGTCAGGCCCAAGCCGGCGAGGAGTTCGAGAGGGAAAATCAGATCCTGTACAAATTCTCATTTAAGGCCCAGTTCGTATCCGGCATTGTGATGCCCGCGATGCACCTGATCGAGAACTTGAATTATGTCATTCTCTGCGTCGTCGGCGGTCTTCAGATCATCAGCGGAAATCTTACTTTGGGTGACATTACCGCGTTTATCACGTATTCGAAGCAATTTACTCAGCCGATCACGCAAACAGCGAGTATGATCAATACGATGCAGTCAACCGTCGCTTCCGCCGAGCGGGTTTTTGAGCTGATGGACACGCCGGAAGAAACGCCGGATCCGTCGGTCAACAGTACGCTCCCGGAAATTCGCGGAGAAATCCGCGGAGAGATTCGGTTCGAGAACGTCCGTTTCAGCTATAACGAAGATACACCGCTGATCGAGAACTTGAATTTGCATGTTCTTCCCGGTCAGACCGTCGCGATTGTCGGACCGACCGGTGCCGGCAAAACGACGCTCGTCAATCTTCTCATGCGATTTTATGACATAATGGACGGAAAAATCACGCTCGACGGCACCGACATCCGGGATATTCCGCGCAACGCGCTCCGAGAGAATTTCGGCATGGTTTTGCAGGATACCTGGCTCTTTTCGGGCACGATCCGCGAGAACATCGCCTACGGGGTATCACCGCCCGACGAACCGACCGAAGAAGGAATTCTCGCCGCATCCCGTGCCGCGTATGTCGATCACTTCGTACGGACGCTTCCGGACGGATACGATACCGTTCTGGCCGATCAGGCCAGCAGTCTGTCGCAAGGGCAGAAACAGCTTCTCACGATCGCGCGCGCCTTCCTTTCAGACCCGAAGATCCTGATCCTCGACGAAGCGACCAGTTCAGTCGATACGCGTACCGAACTCTTGATTCAAAAGGCAATGAACCGCCTGACGACCGGCCGCACGAGTTTTGTTATCGCCCATCGTCTTTCCACGATCCGCGACGCCGATATCATCCTGGTCATGGATCGGGGTAATATCGTCGAGCAGGGCACACATGAAGAACTCCTGGAAGCCAAGGGATTCTATCACGAACTCTACCACAGCCAATTTCGTTCGGGGATCGGCGAGGCGATCTAGAGCGATTCATCCGTTGCACAACACTTTTTGTTGCTGTAATGTTGTGGTAAGGACAATCGGTGTTTCATGATACTAGGAGGTTTATATGTCTACACAAAATTATGTCCCCGTTAAGAACGAGACCGTTTCCATCGGCGATTAGATTATCACTTACATTCTTTTGGCCATTCCACTGGTCAACTTAATCATGCTGATCGTTTGGGCGTTCGGTTCGGACGCTCCGCAGTCCAAGAAGAACTGGGCCAGAGCCAACCTGATCATTATGTTGGTCGGAATCGTCATTGTGATCATCTTGTACGCGACTATTTACCGCATTAATTTCCAGCGGAGCGTTGGACGACTTTGCGGACGCTTTAAGATAAACAATTTTCTGACATCTTTGTCGTAACGAGTTAAGGCCGCGCCGCTCAAACGGCGCGGTATATTTTTTGGAAAATTGTCGACCCCAAATATTTTACATGAAAAGTCTTTCTTCCTCCTTCGCCCGTCGCCCAATAAATAAATGCCGTTAAAAAGTGCTCTTCACCTAATTCCGTGAAAAGTGAACAGGAAAACGGTCCGTGATCACTCGATTGCCGTTTTCCTGCGGCCAACCGGTTCACGATCCGGAATTCTTCAAATATTCGAAGTGCGTTCGCGAAGCAGAGTGCCCGGCCGATGGATTTGTTGCATGCCTGTTATTGGCAGCACATTCTATTGCACGCAAAATGGCGCGATTGACGAAT
>JAAYIQ010000005.1 GCA_012523365.1 Clostridiaceae bacterium | reverse complement strand
GTCTTTCGAGTCAGGAACCATACTCGCCCGATCCGGATAATTACCTCTAATGTCGATAGATAACGTTGTTTCCCGATTGGCTCTGAAAAGATAATCCCAAAGTGTATAATAAATTCGAAAAGAATACTCCTCAATGTTTCCCATTTCTTCATCCGGTATAAGTTGCTTTGACTCGTCTTCCAGTGTTGCCTTGCCGTACTTTTTGTCCACTGTTACATCGTAAGCATAAATAATGACCGGCTGGTAGTCCACCTTCCATGAAGGCGTCGCTGACACGGTCATATCTTTCGTCGGCACATAGAACTTTACCTGAGTCAACAGGTAAAACCCGCCGAAACAGAATGCACAGATGACTGCGGCAATAACAATGATTTTTATTGCCGTTGTCCTGCGAATCTTTTTCATGAAATTCACTTTCCGGTTCAGCTGTTTTTCAGTCGGTGCATTGGGGGTAATCGCTTCCGGGGCCATAAGTGCATCCCATATTTCTTTGCATTCCGGACACTCCTCCAGATGTTCCTTCATCCAAGCCTCGGTTTTAGGTGCAACCAGTCCATCTGCCAGTAATGGCATAAGGTCCCGTACAATTTCACAGGTTTGCTCGGCTCTCATATTGACTCACGACCTTTCTTCATCTTTTCTTTGCCTCGATAATAGGTGACGCGCGCCCATGTCTCGGTCTTTCCGAGAATTTCGCCGATTTCACGATATCCCAGGTCGCCGATCAAGCGAAGGTACATCACTTCACGGGAAACGGGATCCAGGCGCTGCATATGCCGGTAGAGTTCCATGGTCGCTTCCGATCCGGTCAGGACTGTTTCCGGGGAAGGACCGTCGTCCGGCTCATTTTCAATTTCCTCAAGATCAACCGTCCGGTGCTTTTTGCGCTTCTCGAGTTCCCGAAACCAGAGATGCTTTGCGATCTGACAGAGCCAGACGTCCATTTTGCATTCTCCGTTATACCGGTTGATCGACTTGAGTGCCTGATAGAAGGTTTCAGCGGTGAGTTCCTCGGAAAGATCATCATCATGAGACATGCGCAGCAGAAACCTGTATACCGGTTTCGCATATTCTCTGTAGATCTCATCCATATCCCTCACGAGACGCTCACCTCTTTTCACCCTCTGCTATGTATATCCGTTTCGGAAGACATTCGTTACATTATTCCAATTATATCTTTATTTATTTCGCAGATGCGAAAAATAGCAGTATCCGATCAAATGCATCCGACCCGTCAGGTATGAGGCTTTTTGCGATACAATAAGAACAAACATACAAAGTCGCGGCAAACCTTATCGCCGGTATCGTTCCATCATATCGAAGTGACAGAATACGTCCCTCCTGATCGTCGACTTATACATGTTTTCTGAGCCACAAAATTCCGTCCGCAAAGACATCATAAACCTCGATGTCCTGTGTATGAAAAACAATACGAAAATGCAACCAGATACTGAAATTTATGAGGGGAAGAATGATGAAAGGGAAAGTACAAATCTTCATTTTGTTGTTTGTAATCATTGCAATCATGATACCCTCTTCTGCATGCAATCCTAGGCTGGATTTATCCTTTACAGAAAAGATTTTCGTTGAGTATAAGACACACAATGAGTATCTAAAGTTCGAAATTACGGATCGAACTGATATTGATGCAATCGTCGCAGCATGTACAGATAATATACAGGAAGGGTCGGGAGACTGCGGATATGAAATCGTCAAATTGACTTTTGCAGGTGGTCAAAAAGAAGTTGTCCTTCGACCCGCCGGTGATAATTGCGATACAGTAAAATACGGAGATCGTGGTGGATACTTTCGTATCGGTGATGAAAACAAAGCAGAATTAATTAGCATATTACGAAAATACGGAGCTTCATTTGATTATCTGAGCACCAATTACGCAAGATTCAGCACGACAGTCAATGTTGAAGATAAAGCAATAAATGTCAGTATACCAATGGAAAAGTATAATCGGACTTTCGAAAATGTTAAGCTGTACTCGTTATCAAAAACAGATCAGAATATCGAGGAGGTTGTATCCGAAATACTCGACCCGACGCAATTTAAAGAAACCAAACTATCCGGCACTAATATGGACAGGGTGTCTATTTCTGATGGAACGAATACGATACTGTATGACGCAAACGACTGTGCAATGAAAATAGTGATGAATGGAAGCCAAGTTTCTAGCGACAAGATTGTGCTCTCAACCCAGGAAGGATGGGAAGTCGCAAAGCAGTTTATTATCAAAAACAAGATATTGACGGAGAAAGAATTGCTTGAATTAGCCATTGAGGTTACACCTATTGGTGCCCAAGAAATTGATGTGAATAATGAAGACACCAAGGACGATAGCGGAACTGCCTTTATAACGGATTATCTTATCAAAATGAGAAGGCAAATTGACGGGATTCCATTAAGCGATACGGTTGATGGCGTCAAGATGCTCGTTAGCGACGAGGGTGTTTACTGGTTGAACAAGAAGTGGAATGAAGTGATCTCCACAGACCGGACAGTTAACATTCTCAGCATCGACGAAATACTCACTTCAATGCAAACCGAACTCGTTAATATGCAAGATTATTTAGGAAACATTACAATTACGGATATAAGTCTGATCTATTATCCGTCAAAAACAGGTGAAAAAGAAATAGAATTGGTTCCTGCTTGGGCATGTACGTATGCCAACGGCACGCTCATATTTGATGCATGCAACGGGAAACTAATTGGTCAATAATCTATCTTAGTATAGTCTAAGGTAATGTTTCGGACAGGTTGCGTTTTTTCTCGAAAAATTCCAAAGAACGAAAAACCCCGAAGCCATAGAGCCGAGGGGTTTTGGGTAGTGTCAAGGATTATGCGCACATTTGGGTTTATGAAGGTGTGTAAATAGTTTTGCGCTAATGGAATATTTGCGTCGCCGTCCTATTTGCGTCCCGAAGCGGTTGCTCAAGCCTTCACAAGCTCGAATACGCGATCACATTGGGCTGCGATTTCGGGGTCATGAGTGACGATGATGATGCCGGTTCCTTCGGCGTGAAGTTCCTTTAGGATGTCCATGGTGTTTTTCTCGGCGGCGGCGTCCAGCGCGCCGGTCGGTTCGTCGGCGAGGATGAGCGCGGGCTTTCGGACAATTGCGCGGGCGATGGCGGTGCGTTGTTTCTCACCGCCGGAAAG
>JAAYIQ010000038.1 GCA_012523365.1 Clostridiaceae bacterium | reverse complement strand
TTCCTGCTTTTGTTTTCGGTGTCATCGCTGTCCGCGGAAGAAACGACAACGGAGACCTCGGCGGAGCCGACAGCTACGACCAGTGAGGTGCTGTACGAGGTTATATTCAGATCATATAATCCCGAAAGTGATACCTTTGGAGTTGTGAAAAAAGTATATGTTCCGTACGGAAGTTATGTCGAGCCGCCCGAGGTATTTGAGTGGGAAGGGTTTGAGTTTCGGGGCTGGGGGAGAACAGCATATGAATTTGTTACGAAGGACATGATTATTATTGCTGCATACATTTGGGTTGGTGTGACACCGACCTCGTCGCCGACCCCGTCGCCGACTGCGAAGCCAACTGCGACTCCGAAGCCGACGGCAACTCCGACTATGAGTCCGACACCGACCGTTCCTTCAGAGACAACGATCCCGGCAGAAACTACGGTGCCGCCCGAGACGACCGCTGTACCTGAGACGACGATCGTAACGGAGACGACGGTTAATGTGGTCGAAACAACGATGAGGGGAACGGAACCGAGCACTTCGAATCCGGGCAGTACAGATGCCGGGGACGAGCAAAAATCGGAGAATAACGGATCGCTGTGGATCGGGATCGCGGTGGCCGCCGTGTTGCTTGCCGGCGGAGTCGTATTCTTCGTGCTGAAGCGACGGAAGGATCAGTCAAAATAACACAGATTGAGTTAGATTATTTCAGATCAACTGGAATTTACATGTGCCGGTGATGCTTTGCGTCACCGGCACATGTGCTAAAGAAGCGAAGCAGGTGAAGAAACCAAACATCAACATCTGTATCTCGAGTAGTCGGATACCTTGTCGGTGTCGGCATGTATTCGCACCATTTTTACTCACTCGGTCCTTCAAATCACCTTATCGTCCGCTCAGCATCTCGGCGTCCGAGCCCGGTTTCGCGCGCGTGCGTTTTTCGGTAACGGAGCGGCGTCGTGCCGGTGTGATTTCGGAATATCTCCGAGAAGTAACTCTGGCTCGGAAAGGCGAGGACCGATGCGATTTGAGCCGCGCCGTAGTCGGAGTAGGCGAGCATGTTTTTGGCGGTCTCGATTTTCTGCGTTCGAATGTAATCGGTGATCGTGACACCAACTTCAATCTTGAAAAGGCGCGACAGGTAAGAACAATCGAGTCCCGTGTGGTCGGCGAGCAGGGCGACGGTGATCCGCGTGTGCAGGTGATCGTAAATGTAGTCGATACACTTCGCGATATGACCGGTATGCGCCTTGCGTTTGCGTAAAAGGCGCATCCGGTTCGCGTAATCGAGACACACTGTGCGATGCAGATCCTCGATCTCTGCCGGCGTTTTGCACCGGTCGGTTTTCTGAATGTAGACGTCGCTCAAACCGTACGCCTCGGACAGGTCCATGCCGCCCTCGATACAGTAACGCGCGCTCATCGCGATCGTGATGACCAGATGGTACTTGAGGTTCTGAAGCGGGTTGTCGGAGAGCGTTCCGAGCCCCTCCTTTCTGATGATGGAGGGGGTCATGAATTCACGCACACCGGTCATATCGCCGGTTTTGATCGCGTTGTAAAAGGAAAGCTCCGCCGGATAGGATGCTCGAAAAGTGCTGTGCTCCCGCCGTACGTATTCCTTATAGAAAAGCTCCCGTTCTGAAAGCATCGCCGTCTCCCTCCGTTGCAGCATTTTTGAGCGCTGTGCCTGATGCCAGTATGTCATATAAACGACAAAAATGACAGAAAAAAGATATCATTACCGCAACTTCTATGCGATGCTTCAGTTATAGAGCACGAGACGGCGCGTTTAGCGCGGGAGGCAAGCATGGAACTCAAACGTGGCGTGAACATCGGCGGATATTTATCTCAGTGTAATCATCAGAAAGAGCATTACGTGCGCTTCTTCGGTGAGGAGGACGTGCGACGGATCCGCGATTGGGGAATGGATCACTTTCGTTTACCTTTTGACTATTCCGTCGTCCAGGACGAGGATGGGGAGGCGATCCCCGAGGGAGTCGAATTACTGAGACGCAATGTCCTTTGGGGACAGAAATACGGGCTCAACATCATCCTGGACCTCCATAAGGCGAGCGGCTACGACTTCAATTTTGCCGGCGACAACGCCCGGAATAACCTGTTTACAAGCGAGGAACTCGCGCGTAAATTTCTCTCACTGTGGACCCTGATCGCGGAAGAATTCGGAACTTGCGGGAATGTGGTTTTCGAACTCCTGAACGAAGTCGTCGAAACGGAGAACGCGGATGCGTGGAATGCTTTGATCCAAAGGGCGGTCGCGGTGATCCGCGAGATCGCGCCGGAGACACCGATCATTTACGGCGGGATCAAGTGGAACAGCGCCGACACGCTCAAACTCCTGAATCCGCCGGTTTCCGACAATATAATCTACACGTTTCACTTTTACGAGCCCCTGCTTTTCACGCATCAGAAGGCGCATTGGGTCCCGAATATCAGCATGGAGGATGTTCATTACCCCGGAACGATGGAATATTTTAAGGCGCTCTCCGAGGCCTTAGGGATCCAGGGAAGTGCGGTCATGATGTCGGACGCCGCGTCGATGGGTCCGGATTTTATCCGCGGGATGGTGGACGAAGCGGTTACGGCAGCACGCGCGGCGGGCGTCCCCCTCTATTGCGGCGAATTCGGCGTGATCGACCGCGCACCGCTTCCGGATACCGTGCGCTGGTTTGCCGACGCAGTCTCTGTATTCCGGGAAAACGACATCGCGCACGCAATGTGGACTTATAAGGAGAAGGATTTCGGCTTGATCGGCGAACATTACGCGCCGATCCTCGAAGATCTGCTCGCGATTTTGACCGGGAAATAAATACGGGCGACAGAAGCGCAAACGCTTTTCGATCGTCTGCGAGAACAAACCAAGAACCAAGGAAGCGCTCTGCTTTTCGAGATTTCTCGAAAGCGACACGAAAGGGAAGCGCTCTGCTTTTCGAGATTTCTCGAAAGCGACACGAAAGGGAGGACCCAAGGATGAAGAAACGACTCAAACTGATTGCGACGATCTGCGTGTTTGCCGTCGCCGGATCGGCGATCGCCGGATGTGAAAGTAAACCCGATGTGTCGGCGACCGCTCCGACCACGCAGTTGACAACGACGACCGCCGAGCCCGAGCTCAAGAACCAGACCGATCCCGATCAGGTTCGCGAAATTCCGGGGTATACGCTTTTGTGGAACGATGAGTTCAACGGTACGGCGATGGATATGACGACCTGGAATTACGAACCCCACGAGCCGGGCTGGACGAATAACGAGCTCCAGGAATACACCGAGTCGGAGGAGAACGTCTTTGTCCGCGACGGAGCCCTGGTGATCAAGGCGATCGCCGATAAGGGAGATGACGGGAAGGTTCATTACACTTCCGGAAAGGTGACGACCCAGCGCAAGAAAGATTTCATGTACGGAAAGGTCGTCGTCAGCGCTAAGGTCCCCGAAGGTCAGGGCTTGTGGCCGGCGATCTGGATGATGCCGACCGACGAGAGTTTTTACGGTCAGTGGCCGAAATGCGGCGAGATCGACATTATGGAAGTACTCGGAAATCAGACGAATATCGCTTATTCAACGATCCATTACGGAGAACCGCACGGACAACAACAGGGGATGCTGACGCTCGATAACGGGTCGTTTGCGAGCGGATTTCATGAGTATTCGGTCGAGTGGGAGCCGGGCGAGATGCGGTTCTACATTGACGGAACGAAAATCCTCACCGTAAACGACTGGTTTACCGCAGTGGCCGGAGAAGAAGAAAAACCGTATCCCGCGCCGTTCAACCAGACCTTCTTCGTTCAGATGAATTTGGCGGTGGGCGGAGACTGGCCGGGAAACCCGGATGAGACGACGGACTTCTCCAAGGCCGAATTTGAGATCAACTATGTTCGCGTCTATCAGAAGCCCGAGTACGATACCAACGTACGGAAGCCTGAAATGAATTTCCGCGATCCTCTGGAGGACGGTAATCTGATCTATAACGGTGACTTTGCCGAAGCTGAGGACCTGGCCGACGATATCAACTGGAAATTCCTGCTGTTCCACGGCGGAGAGGGTTCTGCTGAGATCAAGGACGGAACGATTATCATCACCTCTCAAAAGGAAGGCACCGAGGAGTATTCGGTCCAGCTCGTTCAGCCGGAACTTCCGATGATCAAAGGGAAAAAGTATAAGATCACCTTTGACGCTTATGCCGCCGAGGAGCGCGACATCGTCGTATGCGTATCCGCACCGACGAACGGATGGATCCGTTACTTCCCCGACACACTGATGACATTATCAACGGACTGGGAAACGTACACATTCGAATTTGATATGACCGAAAAGAACGACAACAACGGAAGACTCGAGTTCAATATGGGTAAGCGCGGCTCGATCGCGCAGATCTTTATCCGGAATGTCCGGGTCGAGGTGATCGAGTAATCGGACCGGTCTGCATCCCCGCATCCCAAATGACTGCGGAACGAACCACGAAATTCTTCTCTTTCTGATAAGTCCTGCGGCTTCTGTTCATACCTCAGAAGTCGCAGGACTTTTAATCGCAATTGAGGACGCAGTGGGATGCTGCGTCTGAGATCTGCATGGGGACAATGGCGTTACTCCGTTACCCGGAATGATCGGAGAGCTGATCGATAATGAAGGGAACGACTTGATTCGGCTCGATCTTGAGAACGAACGCGAATTCGTTGGCCAGCATTTTCTCTGCTTCCGCCATCGAACCCGCGTCTGAGAAGGGAAGGCGTTTCCCCTCGTTCTCGAGATTCTTCTTGCGTGTATGCAACAGCTTGATCATTTGGATCAGCTCACTGTGATCTTTGCTCTGAAGTGCGTGATGAAAGAATTCTTTGCGCGTCGAACTGTCGGCAATCCAGTCGTCGTTCGTATGCGGCATTGTATGGATGAGCGAAATAAGCTCTTCTCTGGTCAACAGAGGCCGCAAGACGTCTTTGTAATTGTCCGTTGAAATATGAACAGTCATTCCGTTTCCGTAGATTGTCTCCAAAACATAATACTCCTGCTCCTCGTCGTTGCCGAAATTCTTACGGCAGATATCCACGATTTTGCAAACGCCCACGGAAATGTAAACGACATGGTCGCCAATCTGATACACAATGCTCCTCCGTCCTTCGAAAAACGACGCGCCTGTGCGGAAAAAACTTCATTCAGAAGAATAAATCCGCTAGCGATTGAATCCGGCGTCGGTTATCCGAATCAATCCCAATCGCTCGAAAAGAGCGCGTTCAAACTCAATATAAGATTCCTTTTGATTTTATCCCTTATATTCTAACACAAATTTTCTGCAAAATCATCTGACGGATCAATCCGGCTCTTCACCTGTTTCCGTGAAAAGTGATCAGGAAACCGGTCCGGGATCACTCCGTTGCCGTTTTCCTGCGGCCAACCGGGTCACGATTTGGAATTTTTCAAATATTCGAAGTGCGTTCGCGAAGCGGAATGCCCGGCCGATGGATTTGCTGCATGCTTGACATTAGCAGTACATTCTAATGCATACAAAGAGAGTGCTATTGACGGATTTCTGTCGGTAGTAATCAGCACGAAAGGACAGAGCTACGGACGAAAAGGTTCTCTCATCGGGGCTTCGTACGCACACGAAGCCGTCTCGAGCTCACAAATGAGACGAAACTACGGACAAACCGCTTCTCTCCTCGGGGTAACGTACGCATCATCGCTCTCGTTGCAGAAAAGCACTGATTCTGTGTTTCACGGAAATAGGTGAAGAGCCCGCAATCCGGAAGGCATCGACCAAAAGACGGTCGGTCCGGACTCAAGGAAGGGAGCCGGACTCGAAGGTCGGGCGAGTCGAAATCAAAGATTGGTGGAATCGGATCCGGTGTCCACGGAAAGTATATTTCGAAAAACCAATAATGAGATATTGACAATAGTGTGTGCCGTACAGTATATTGATGTCGGAGGTGATGCACGTGGGCACGGACAAGGGATTAATCGACAGTCTGCGGCTGGAACTGCGTAGGGGGACGCTCGTTCTTAGTGTTCTCAGCCGGACGGATGAACCGAAATACGGGTATGCGCTGGTGCAAAGTCTTTTGGATATGGGGGTTCCCATCGACCCGAATACGTTGTATCCGCTCCTGCGGCGGCTGGAGAGTCAGGGATTACTCATCAGTGAGTGGGAGACGGACGGCCCGAAGCCGCGAAAATACTACCGCCGTACGCCGTTCGGCACGGAGATCTACAGGGAGCTCCGGAATGAATGGAATCAGATGGCGGGAGCGATGGAACTTCTGATGAAGGAGGAGTCATAATGGACGATAAAGATCGCGAATTAATGGATCGTTATGTATATCAGGTGGTGCGCCGCCTGCCGAAGGACCAGCGGGACGATGTCTCCATGGAACTCAAGGAATTGATCGGCGACATGGCCGAGGAGAAGGGGTCCGTCCGGGAGGCGCTGGTCGCGCTCGGCGATCCGGCGGAGTTTGCCAAGAAGTACGCCGGCGAGTCACGCTATCTGATCGGGCCGCTTTACATTGACACATATTGGAAGGTTCTGAAAATCGCGCTGATGTGCGTGTTGATCGCTGTCTTTTCGATCACGTTGGCACAAGGGATCATCGAAAGATATGAACCGGGTCTCTTCACGGATCTCGGGTCGATCATCGGCTTTTTTACGCACATCTTTTCGACGACTTTGTCGAGTACGATCAGTTCTGCGCTCGGTGTTTTTGCGACCGTAACGATCGTTTTTATGGTCATGGAGCACTATAAGGTCGATCTCGACGAAGGTAAGAATGTTGTGTGGACGATTGACGACTTATCGAAGAAAGAGCCGGGATCGAAGGCAAATGTCACCGGGATGAGCGCTGAATGGACTCCGGATCGGCTGACCCCCGTTCCGGGCAAGAAGGCCATGCTTCCGAGGGGGGACAGCATTGCGGACATCGTATTTTCGGTGATCTTTGGCGCGATACTGATTTTTACTCCGTACATACTCGGCGTGGTATGGTTCATTGAAGACGACGAAATCGGAAAAGGCGTCATGACCATCCCGATCTTTAATTTGGACAAGTGGAACCTGATCCTTCCTGTCTTCCTGATCAGTCTTCTGGCGGGACTGACGGATGCGATCCTGAGAGTGATCATCGGCCGGTATAACCTCAAGGTAATGGTCAGCAGTATCGTATCCGGTTTCATTCAGATCGTTTGCTGGATCATCGCTCTGAAGGTCCTGCCGATCTGGAATCCGAACTTCGGAAACGAACTCAGAAGGTTTATCGATAGCGAGTTCGGTGCGATGGATTTCGCGACCTACTTTGACCCGGTCAGATTTTCGAACATTATTCTTGTCCTTGCCATCTTCGGGCTCGCAGTCGAGATGATCGTTACGGTGGTCCGGACGTTGCGGTACGGGTTGGATGAGGGAAAAGCCCGGTGAAGGCGTAGGTGCTGCGCGCCTGAGGTAATCAAATCGGATTGCGGAGGAGGAAGTATTATGGACGATAAAGATCGCGAATTAATGGATCGTTATGTATATCAGGTGGTGCGCCGCCTGCCGAAGAAACAAAGGAACGATGTCGGCATGGAGCTTCGGGAATTGATCGGCGACATGGCCGAGGAAAAGGGATCCGTCCGGGAGGCACTGGTCGCACTCGGGGAACCGGCGGAGTTTGCGAAAATCTATGACGACGAGCCGAATCATCTGATCCGACCGGTTTATCTCGATGCCTATTGGACGGTGCTGAGGATTGCGCTATTGTGTGTGATGATTGCGGCGTTTTTGATCTCATACGCGGTGAGGAACGATTTTTATCACGGATACTTGTCTGCAAGTTTTGGGACTTCGTTCGTTGAGTATATCATCGAAGAGATCGTCCTGTCTTTATTCTCTATGATCGTTCCGGCCTTCGCGATGTTCGGTATCGTCACCCTGATTTTCTTCATTTTCGATCGTGATATGGCGATGCGTGAATACCTAAATACTGCGACTCACGAGGAATCACAACGGATGAGAATGAAGGCAATATCGAATAGGAGTGCGATTGTCCGAAAGCAAACGACATGGAGTCCTTCGCGCCTTTCTCCTGTCCCGGATCGAAAAGCTTTGTTGTTCCGCATCGTAAGCATCGCAAGCATCGTCTTTTCTTTCGTATCGGGTGCAGTTTTTCTCCTTCAACCGCAATTGATCTCGTTTTTCAGAATATATGTTGAAGAATTTTCTGGTTTTACAATTGATTACATTCCGCTTTTCAATTTTGAGAAGTGGGACTTGATCCTTCCGCTCTTCATGACGGGGTTGTTCGCGATGCTCGCGGATGGAATTTTTCGTTTGGTCATCGGGCGATATCATCGCAAGGTTATGATCAGCGGCATTGTTTCCGGAGTCATTCAAATCATTTGCGGTATCGTTGCATTCAAGATCCTCCCGGTGTGGATGCCGGAACTTGATGACGCAATTCGCAATAGTTATCAAAATAGTAGTGGGCGGATCAAATCCGAAGTGCTCTTCGATCCCCAAGTCGCCTCCAACATCGTTCTCGCTGTGATCGTTTTTGCGGTCCTCCTGAAAGTCTCCCTCACTGTTTATCGGACATTACGGGTCGAAGCGAAGGAAAAGAGGCTCAGCGCGGACAAGGCGTAAACGAGTTGCTTTTCATCACGTGAGGAAAAATCGCGTAAAGGGTACGGAGCAAATGAGTACGACCATCTATTATTTTTCGGGAACGGGTAATTCTCTCGCTGTAGCTAGGGAATTGGCAGAGTGCCTTCAAGCGGAATTTATTTCGATCGTATCAGTAGTGTCAAAGGACGGGATCGTGACGGATTCGGATCAAATCGGCATTGTTTTTCCGGTATACAATCACAGGATACCGTTCATCGTGAAGCGATTCGCGGAAAAATTGCGGGAGATCGGATCGAAGTATGTTTTCGCGGTATGTACCTACGGCGACAGTCCGTGCATCTCGTTGGAGTATCTTTCCGGGATCATTCATAAAGCGGGTGGAAACCTTGCTTTCGGGATCGGAATAAAGATGCCGTACAACTATATCTTACCGTCCAAAGGAATTTCGGGTCTGTTCCGGCCTTTTGTCATGAAAGAAATCTCCGCTCAGGAGCTGGATCGTTTGATCTCCGGGAGTCGCGAAAAACTCGAAATGATATGCGCTGCGGTAAAGTCAAACCGAGTCGGCTCGGTCGAAGTTGAGCATCGGGGCATCGAGCATGCCGTTGATTTTTTGAATCTGAGGGAGACCCTCCAGAAGTCGGTCTGGCTGAAGATCGGCGGATTCAGAGGGAAAACCGATTTGTCATACATTGAATGCGTTCAGTTGATGGATCACAGTTTCTTCTCTACGGATCAGTGTATCCGGTGCGGTGGTTGTGTTCGTGTTTGCCCAACGAATAATATCACGATGACCGACAGCGGCCCGCGGTGGAATCATCGTTGCGAGCAATGCTTCGCCTGCCTGCAGTGGTGTCCGAAGCAAGCGATCCAATTCGGCGCAGGGACGGATGGAGGCAAACGATACCACCATCCGGATGTAACACTTTCCGACATGTTTGCACAAAAAAACAAATAGAAACGAGGGGTTCAAATGACGCTCAGAATCAAGCTCTCGGGGATTTTCGGGGCGGTTCTTTTCCTTCTTACGATCGGCTTTGGGATTTGGATCGCGCTTCAAGGCAAACCATACGGTATGGTTCTGTTCACCGTGCACAAACTGACCGCGATCGGTGCGACCGTTTTGGCCGCCTTATTTTGCTTTAGCATTTTGAAGAATGCGTCCGCGGGCGGAAAAGTCACTGCCCTTGTGATCGTCGCCGTAATATCTGTTATCGCTTTGCTTGCAACCGGAGCCTTGATGAGTATTAACAATGATCCGGTCGCTTCGTATTTAAGAATCATTCACAGTGTTTCCAGCATTTCACTCGCGATATCCGGGGGTGGCGCGATCTTTTTTCTTCGAAATATTCTGATGAATAAGTGATCCGCCGGTTCGGATCTCGCGGTCTTTACGTCTCATGGCGGGTTTCCTTTTGGATCGTGATGGAGGGTGCAGTTTAAGCAAGGACCTTTACAGGTCCCGGATCGTTTCGATCGCCCACAGCGGCAGGTTGAGCAGGTTTTTTTCCTTCCAGTAATCGGTCATCGCGGTGCGGATCGCAATTAAGGGGCGGTATTTTTCGATGTAGGCTTTGAGGCTTTTGGCGTTCAGATTGATCTCCGCCTTGACTTCGATCGGGATGATCGTTTTCCCGTTGTCGATGATGAAGTCGACCTCACTGCTTCCGCGGTCGTTGGTCCAATAGTACGGATCGATTTCGTCTATCGATTGGAGTTGTTGGAGTACATATTGCTCCGTCAGGGCACCTTTGAATTCCCGGAACAGCTCGTTGCCATCAAGAAGGGTCTCTTTGCGCAGACGCGTCATGCAGGAGAGAAGCCCAACGTCGAGAACGAAGAGTTTGAATGCATTCAGATCCTCGTACGCCTTCAAGGGAAGGCTCGGTGCCTTCACTCGGTTCACTTTATGGATCAGCCCGCAATCGATGAGCCATAACATAGCCATTTCGTAGTCCTTTGCCCGCGAGCCTTCCCGGACCAGGCCGTACAGGAATTTCTTGTTTTCACGGGCGAGTTGGGCAGGGATGCTGTTCCAGAGCATGCGGATACGCGGCACTACGTCCGCAGGCGCGTGCTTCGAAAAGTCCTGCTCGTATGCATCGAGGATCCGCTGTTGGATCGCGCGCACCGCCGCAAAATCCTTGTTTTCCGAGAAATGAAGGACTGCCTCGGGCATTCCGCCAACATAGTAATACTGACGGAGGGAATCGATGTATTCCTGTCGAAAAGTATTCGCCATCGAAAAGTCGCGCTTCTTCAAGAGCTCGACATAGGCATCCTTGCCCGTTGCGCGCAAAAATTCGGAATAGGACATTGGGCCGATGTCGATAAACTCGACCTTGCCGACGGGAAATGAAGTGCCGGAATGGAGCGCGACACCGAGAAGAGAGCCGGCACAGAGGATCGCGTATTGCGGCGCGTTTTCGTTGAAATACTTGAGCGAACTTAAGGCCTCCGGAACCTCTTGGATCTCATCGAAAATGATCAGGGTATTAGTCGGGTCGATCTTTTGCCCGGACAGAAGCTGAAGTCCGGTGATGATGCGGTCCGGATCCGTGCCTGTGGAAAAAAGCTCGCGCAGAGTGGGGTTGTTTTCAAAGTTGACGTAGACGACATTCGAGAAGGCATTCACCCCGAAGTCGCGCATCAGCCAGGTCTTGCCGACCTGACGCGCACCCCGAAGGATGAGCGGCTTACGGTTCGGGTCGTTTTTCCATCGGTAGAGCTTTTCCGTTGCGCTTCTAAACATGAAAACCACCGCCTTGCGTGCATATTTCATATTCAGTATAAGGCGGAGATACAAAAAATACAACGAGAAATCATGAAAACAACATAATCTGCAACGAGATAGTGTGCTATAGATACATAATCTGCAACGAGTATGCGTCTCCGTTTACACGAATTGTGACGAGAAAATGATATATTCACACTAAATTCGACGAGTGTATACTCGAAAAGCGTCGCTCCCGGTCAATTTGGGCTTCGGTACAGTGGCGGTGATCTCGCGGTCTTTACGTCTCATGGCGGGTCTCCTTTGGATCGTAATCCGGCGCGCGGGACACTCAATGAAATCGCGGCCGTGATCGTCAAAGTGTTTTGCTGAACAGGAAGCAGGTGAGCGGTGTGGCTTTTCCGTGGTTGATCAGTGTGATCTCTTTTCGATCGACTTCTTCAAACCCGCGGCGGGGGTAAAATGGATAGGTACAGCCGGAATCGGTGAACAAATAGATATGCTTCCCTTTTTCGAGTGACGCCAATTCATTCAGCAGTAACGTGCCGATGCCTTTCCCGTTGATTTTCGGGTCAACAGCAAAGAAGCAGAGTTCTCCGTCCGTATGGTGGTTGGCTTTGTACGCGCGAACCATTTCTCGGTTTGCCTCATCATAGGGGACGGAAGCATTCTTATAAGCCAGGTCGATGATGAAAGAAACAAGCTTAATGAAAATTCGATACCGAACGGACTTGAACACTTTGGGCTGACCGTTCATGTCCGCCAGCAAAAAGCCGACCAATTTATCTTCCACATATGCGCCCAGGGCTCGGGTCGCCTTTGTTAATTCAAAATATAAAAAGTACCGGCTGTAAACGTATAGTTCGCGATCGTTGTTGGTGTACCAGGACAGGTGCATGCCTTCGGTCGCAAATTCCCGTGCCGCGTTGAAATCCTTCTTTCTCAATGGTTCGATTCTTACGTCCATTTCACTCTGTACGCAACGGGTGAACCCCGCGGCGCCCTTTACCTTCAATGAATTTATGCGGCTTCGCCGATGACCGGCGTGTCGACCGTCCCGGCTTACGGCTTGAAAATAACATACGAGAAAATGAGCCATATGGCGATCAGCGCGCCGATGATGATCGTGACGATCGTTAAGACGCTCTTATCCTTAAATTTCAGAAGCGCGACTAAGCCGATAAGAGATCCGATGAGACCGACGACCGCGAGGTGCTGCATGCTGAGCGGCAACCCGAAATGAAGGCGCGGAGCCAGGAGTTTGAGTGCTCCGAGAACCGCGAATATTCCGGAGACGATGACCGCGACCCAACCGAGCTTAGATGAAGGGGAAAGTTTTGCTTTCATGG
>JAAYIQ010000037.1 GCA_012523365.1 Clostridiaceae bacterium | reverse complement strand
TTCCGACCGCGTCCGGGGGACGAAACAGGGAGGAAAAAGGGCGCGTGACAGTGGGAGAATCGCGAAGCGACGGCGAGGGATTCGACCCTACTGTGAGCCGTAGGTTCGAGTCCTACTTGAGGAGCCACAGAAACAAGCGTGCCTATTCGGACAGGCTTGTTTTTTTTATATCTAGGTTCGAGTCCTACCTGAGGAGCCCCGAGCGCAAATCGAACCAAAGGTGAGATTTCGCTCAATTACTTCCGAAAAATCCTACGGCCCTGCGGTGCGGGGGCCCGCATGGCATTGTGCATGTTCAATTCGGAATGAACCCCATCGGAATCGTTTTGGATGTGCTCATAGAAATTCCGATCTATTCTTCTCGTTACCTAAATAAGGTAGAATGGAAAGCAAAGCCATGGGACGTATTAATTGTTTCGGCCAGAGATTCGGAGTCGATGTACATTGAGACGATCGACGGCGAGAAAACAGGTTGGATCCCTGGCGATCATGGCGCGCAAAGTATGGTTCTTGGCGACGGGAGAATGATTAAGTATGGTGATGCGTTCTATACTTTGGTAACAGGTGGCTGATGATTTTCGGATGGTAAGATATGAAGGGTTTCTACTGGCAGAACATTACCCTGATACGCAAAAACCTTTCCGCATTGGTTTGGTTTGAGTTGCTGTATAAATTGCTGTCCTCTCTTGTGCTGTATCCACTGCTTCTTTGGGGACTGGATTCTGCGATCGACCGATCGAGCATCGTTTTCCTGACCGATAAAAATCTAAAGGCATTCCTTTCGGACCCGATATCTCTTGCGATCGGTTTGTCGCTCCTTGTGATTGTCACCCTTTTTTCTCTTTATGAATTGACCGTACTGACGATTTGCTTTGAAATGAGCCGGATCGACCGAAAGGTGAATGCGATCGAAATCGCTTTTGCGGGTCTTAAGAAGATGCGCGGATTCTTTCACCCGATCGGTTTGTTGTTCTTGTTTGTTTTACTTGCGGCGGTAACATTTCTGGATTTTCCGTTTGCTTCTTCGCTGATCTCAGTTACCGGAATTCCGGATTATTTGCATCGAACATATCAGGATAACCATATTCTGCAATGGATACTGGTGGGTGTCAGTCTCGTCGCGCTGTGGTTTCTGTGGTCGTATATTTTTGTAATTCATTTCGTCGTGATTCGGGGAATGAAATTCCGTGATGCCTTCCGTTCGGCTCGCAAACTGATTCATAAGCGTACGATCGGCATCAATGTCCGATTCCTGGCATGGTATATGATGGTATTTCTGTTTCTTTTCGTGCTGTATGCCGGGATTCTGACCATCGGGGCGGCAGTTATATCAGTTTTTGTACCGTCCGAGATTAAACTGGTTTCGTTTCTGACATTTTCCCGTGTGACCGGCAATGTGACTTCCTTTATCCTTTACAGCTTCTTCACGCCATTCTTTTTTGTGGTCGTCAGCAACTATTTCCATAGGATGACCGCAAAAAATCACATCGAGGGCAAAGCGGAATCACAGCTGATCGTTCGTCCGTTGAAGAGTCACCGAATCATTCTCGGAATGATTCTTCTTGTGATTTTCGGTGCCAATGCGGGAATTATGGTTCAGTCTCTCTCAAACGGTGTTGTCCGGAGACTGATTTTCGCTCGAACTCCGGAGATTACCGCTCATCGCGGAAGTTCGACGAGAGCGCCTGAAAATACTCTCGCTTCAATCCTTAAGGCGATTGAGGAAGGCGCGGATTATGCAGAGATCGACGTTCGTCTGTCCCGGGACGGATATGTGGTCGTAATCCATGACGCGAGCCTCAAACGGACCGGCGGCTCGGAGGCGATAGTTTGGGATACGAATTTAGAGGAATTACAGAATATGGATGTCGGCTCCTTTTTTTCGGAGGAATTTGCGGGGGAAAGAGTTCCGTTGCTTGAGGAGATTATCGAAGCCGCGTCCGGACACATCCGATTGAACATCGAAATAAAAGCTTCCGCAAACTCCCCCGATCTCCCGCGCAGAACAGCGGAGCTGATTATCGAGAAGGATTTTATTGACCAATGCGTTGTCACGAGTTTTAACTACGATGCGCTCTCACAGGTGAAAGCGGTGAGCCCGGAGATTCGAACCGGCCTGATCATCGCCATGCCGCTCGGCAGTTATACGATGCTCGAAAACGTTGATTTCTATAGCCTGAACGCAGTCTTTCTGTCCGCAAGACAGGTGGATCTGATTCACCGAATGGGCTATGAAATCCATGTTTGGGGAGCAAAAGACGCGAATACCATTCGAAAAATGGCCGAATTCGGTGCGGAGAACATCATTGCGTCGGATCCGATCTTTGCGCGGGAAACGGTGTATACCGAAAGCGCGAATGATTTTGTCATTCTTCTCGCGGAGGCCTTTTTCGGGGATGAAGATATTGCTCGAAAAGAAGAATCGCTTCTGCCGATACGATACTAAGTTCTGAAGCCCGAAATACTTGACCGGCAGGCGCGAGATCAGTAAGGGAACACCATGAAAGTCGACATGCTTGTACCGGCCGACCGTCCGATC
>JAAYIQ010000004.1 GCA_012523365.1 Clostridiaceae bacterium | reverse complement strand
ACAGGTTATACTATTATTTGCTCGTATATGAATTCTCCAGTGAGGAATTAAAAGTGTTAAGTGAAACGGGTATTTACAGCAATACATTAATCGAGATGACGGGAGCAGAGTTTTCCGGTGCAAATTTCTACGTCGAAAATGCTTTTACCTCTGTCCCTGAAGATTCAATTGTTCAGATTATGAACGCAACACTTCATGTATCATCAGAAACACCGATTCCGCCGTGCATCGGCACTCGCGCATTCAGAAAAGATGACGGAGCCTATTCCTTTGAATTCTTATACAATCCGGAGATAGCAACCGAAGAAGAATATCGCGCTCGGCAGAACAGAATCGTTACTTTTGTTAACGGTCATCGGGAAGTAATTCAGTATTGAAAGTATGGAACTGATGATTACACAATAGCAAATATGATAAAAAAACAATTTGAACCCTATGATATCAAAGACGGAAGCGGTCCGCTGATTGAAATTCCGTTGTCTTGAATCAAGAAGCATCGATACTTTGGCTATCCGGTCGGGTGAAAACCCGGCCGGATTTTTATGCTGATTTTATTGCTACAAGGATCGACTCGTCCTCCCCGCATCTCTCCGATCAAGCCCCTCAAGATACATTACAAACTTAGCAAATTGCCCTTATTTTAGCATGGTCCCATATATTAGTTTCTTGTTTTGTTTATGATAAACTACTGCTCCCGGTCATTTCCGATGCCCGGACAAGAATCACATTTTCTTTCTCTGCGCGGCGGATCAGATCGATCGTGAAGTCGCTTTTCGAGAAGATGATATATTGGATGGATCTTCCTCGACGGATGAGCTCGCCTCGCCTTTGTAGTAGATCAAGGACTTCTCCGCCGACCTTCCCTTTGTGCCATTTGCACTCGCCGACAAGAATTTCGGTATTTGTCGCTGCGACAAGATCGATATCTTCTGCCGTTCGGGTCGCAACGTCCGTCCCCCACCATTTTCCGTATGTCAGGTAGACCGGACTGAGTCTCCCGGACCGAATTAGACCCTTAATATATTGAAGACAGATCGTCTCGAAAATGTGCCCGAAATATGCGTCCAGCTCTGGCAGGATGACATTCTTCCATGCCACATCTCCCATATCCATGCCGATAAGGGACATGCATCGCGGCATGAATCGGAACCAGAATCGATACAGCTGATCGGATACCTCATACGTTGTCTTTTTTTTGTTCGTCTCTTCAAAAGGCAAGCGTTTTTCGATAATATCGAGGTCCGCAAGTGCTTTCAGATATGCGGTAATATCTTTGGTCTCCTTGCCGACCGCTGCGGATATCTCATTCTGCTTCGTTTTTCCGGATGCGATTGCCTCAAGGATTCCGTTATAAAGCGCGGGCTCCCGCATCTCCTGTTGCATCAGATTCATCGGCTCCTCCGCAAGGTGCCCGCTCAATGACAAAAACTCACCCTTCACAGCGGACACGAAGTCCGGATACTCCGCGAAAAATTCCAAATATTTCGGGATTCCGCCGCAGACACCGTAGGCGTACATGCGATCTGTCGGATTCCACCGCGAAAAGAACTTCATAGCATCCGCATAATCCATCGGTCGGACTTTAAGCTGCGCCGTCCGCCGACCATAAAGAGGACTTTGGTACCCGAGAACCTGATTTTCCATGAAGCTCATCGACGAGCCACACAAGACCAGGAAGATTCCCGTCGCCTTCCATTCATGGTCGATAAATTTTTGCAGCAGCGAGGGCAGTGTAGGATCCGCCTGCGCAATATAGGGATACTCGTCCATCACAAGAACAATGCGCTCCTCTTTCGCAAATCTCGCGATATAACGAAACGCGTCCTCCCAACTACGAAATCGATCGAAAAACTCCGCGTCGCCGGACGGAAGTACAGAGAGAACATCATGTGAAAAGGACAACAGAGCGGCATCTCTCGTCTGTTGCATCCCGACATGAAAAATCGTTTTCTTCCCTTTGCAGAACTCCTGCAAAAGCCTCGTTTTTCCGACCCGCCTGCGCCCATAAAGCACAAAAAAGCGGAAGTCTTTCAAACTGTACTGCTTCTCCAGCTCGGCAATTTCCCTGTCTCTGCCGTAAAACATCGATCAACCTCCACTTTATCGTATCGTATTTCGTCGAATCATGTTACGACTATTATACGATTAAAAAATCTGTTCTGCAAGCGGTGAGTAATCCGTGACAAAATGAGCCAGCTTTCCGGTGAGTGAGAACCACCAGTTCGGAGAGTGAGAGCCACCTTCGCAAGAAGATTGCTCCCAGGTTTATTGGATACTTGTGCGCATGGACAGTTTCCCCTGAAAGATTATTTTGTAAGCCTGAGCGGAGAGTCAATCGGTAATCGCTTCCGAAGCGACCGAAATCGGGATCTAGTCCAGCCATTCCCGCGATTCAAACCGTGAGACAATAATCGTTGCATTTTGGCGATTTTAGTCCGGCGGTCACAATACTGCCGATAGACAATGGAGAGCAACAGTTGCGTATCGTCCTCCTTGATGGGAATCAGAACCATTCGTCAAAGAATAGAAGTTCAACCTACTCAAATGCGCTCCACTGCCGATTGAGTAGGCTTGTCAATGATAGAAAACCCGCGCCGGGTGGCCGTGAACCTACTCAAATACGCTCAGATGCGGATTGAGTAGGCTTTTCGAAAATGCTAAGCAAACGCTTCAAGTCGTTTGGAGCCCATTTTCATTT
>JAAYIQ010000003.1 GCA_012523365.1 Clostridiaceae bacterium | reverse complement strand
TGTTTCACGTGAAACATAATCAGCGAATTGCGTTTCCGTGACATTTATGTCGTATATTGCAGAAAAACGCACGAAATGAGTGAATTGGTAAACAAAATGACATATAACAACGGGATTCTTCTGATATCATTGGGGTATATAAGCATTGAGAGGATAAAGATTATGGCATGTGTACTTTCGATCGTGAACCAGAAGGGCGGAGTCGGTAAAACGACAACGGCGATTAACTTGTCGGCGTATTTAGCTCTCAAAGGGAAAAAGGTGTTGCTTGTTGACTTGGATCCCCAGGGGAATGCAACAAGCGGTTATGGATTCAATAAAGCAGAACTGGACTCTTCCGTATATGATATCCTTGTAAACGAAGCGGAGATATCAGAGGTAATTCAATCGACAAATCGAAAAAACATCGAAATGTGCCCGACGAATATCAATCTTGCCGGTGCGGAAGTTGAGTTAGTCTCCGCAATGTCAAGAGAAACCATTCTTAAGAGGGCGCTGGAGCCGGTCATGCAGAAATACGACTTCATTTTGATCGATTGCCCTCCCTCACTTGGCTTGTTGACAATTAATGCGCTGGCGGCGTCTACCGGTGTTCTCGTGCCGATACAGGGAGAATATTACGCGCTGGAAGGCCTGACACAGTTAATCGACACAATTAATCTGGTAAAGCGCCATCTGAACCCATCGATAGGAATTTTCGGGGTTGTGTTGACCATGTATGATCAAAGAACACAGTTGACCAGACAAGTTACAGAGGAAGTCAACAAATATTTCGGCGACAAAGTGTTCAATACCGTCATTCCGAGAAATATACGTTTAGCAGAAGCCCCCAGCTATGGAAAAACGATCGCAGAATACGATCCGAAATCCAAGGGAGGGAAAGCGTACGCAGAATTGGCAGCTGAAGTCATAAAAAGAACAAAAGGGAAATGAACAGCGCACACATAGATGAACGCCTATGAGAAGAAAGAAGAGGTGATTGAATGGGACCCGCCGGAAAAGGCTTGGGAAAGGGCTTAGGGGCACTGCTGTCGGTTGAGGGAATTCCGGAGCAGGCGATGGATTCGGTCGTTGAATTGAAGATCAACGATATTCATCCGAACAGTGATCAACCGAGAAAAGCGTTTAACGAAGACAGTCTGCGTGAACTTGCTTCATCAATTACCGAGAATGGCGTTATTCAGCCGATTATCGTAGCGAAAAGAGGTTCCGGGTATCGAATTGTGGCCGGAGAGCGCAGATGGCGTGCCGCGCGAATTGCTGGGCTTTCCGTAATCCCTTCGATTGTTCGTGAATTGAGTGATTTACAGACGATGGAGCAGGCTTTGATCGAAAATATTCAGCGGGAGGACCTAAATCCTGTCGAAGAAGCTTATGCAATGGACCGATTGATGAAGGAACATGGCTTAACGCAGGAATTGTTGTCCAAGAAACTCGGAAAGAGCCGCCCTGCGATTGCAAATACCGTGAGACTTTTGAGTATTGATCCTTCACTTCTCGACTTTATTCGTAACGGAGACCTGTCTTCCGGCCATGCCAGAGCCCTTCTCGCGATTACAGGTGGTGAAGAACAGCGGAAGGCAGCCGATGTTGTGATGACAAAAGAACTGAGCGTGAGAGAAACCGAAGAGTATGTCAAGAAATTACTTGCGCCTCCGCCGGAGAAGGTCCTGAAATCAAATGATTTATCGAAAGAAGCGGAAGCGATCATCGTCAGCGCTCGCGATTTGGAGCGTAAGCTCACCAAACATTTCGGAACAAAGGTCAAATTGAAGCTGAAAGACCAGATAATCGGTAAAGGTACATTGGTTATCGACTATTTCTCCTATGATGATCTTCAACGGCTTCTGGAGATCATAAAGGCTTAAATATCAACGTTTGTAACAATGTTACAATGAGGTTATCCACAAAAATGAGCGTCCGACAGCAGTAAATCATGCCGAATTATGACGCAAATCGACGTTGCGCCCGTCGCGATGTGATGAGTCGTTTTGCGGGCGGTCGGGACAGGAGAACACATGACGCATGTTTTTGATGTGCTGATTCGCGCACTGCCCCTGTTTCTGATGATCTCGCTCGGTGCAGTGATTCGTAAAACCGGAGTATTGAGCGAGAAAAGCATTCCCGAGATTAAAAATTTGATCGTCAACATCACATTACCCTCGATGTTATTGATCACTTTCGCGAAGACGGACTTTAAACTGATTTATGCCGCATTTGCGGCGATCATTTTCGCTTTCTGTTGCCTGATGCTGGGAGTCGGTATGATTATCGGGAAGAAAATGGGGGGAGGGAACCGTTTTTATCCCGCGCTTTTTACCGGCTTTGAGGCGGGAATGATGGGATACGCGCTCTTTGCGACTTTTTTTGCCGAAGAGAACCGGTTTGCGTTCGCAATCGTGGACATCGGTCAGGTCTTGTTTGTCTTCTTTATTCTGACGATGTTTCTTCGCAAAATCAGCGACACACGTGCTTCGGCGGGAAGCCTCGTTAAGAAAGTTCTCATTTCTCCGATTATATTGGCGATTGTTATCGGTATTGTTCTCGGAGCCTTCGGATTCTATCGAGATCTTTCGGTATTTCCCGTTACCGGCAGAATCGAAGAAACATTGAATCTTCTCGGTGCGTTGACACAGCCGTTGATTTGTATCGTCATCGGGTTTGAGCTTCGATTCCGATTTTCGAATATTCAGAGGCCGCTTACCGCAATTTTTTTGAGGCTTCCGATCATGCTTGTCTCTGCATACGCGATCAATACACTGGTGGTGGATCGGCTCTTGCATTTGGATCCGATTTTCCATCTTGCCGTTTATACCATGTTTTTGCTCCCACCTCCGTTTGTGATTCCGATATACTTAAGGAGTGCGACGGAAACGGAAAAGGGAGAGATTCTGGACACCTTGTCGCTACATGTCATAGTGTCACTGGTCGTATTTATGGTTCTTCAGGCGGTCACGAAGTAGTAGGCCCCCAAAAGAAAAAGGGAAGGATACTTGTCAAATACTACACGTTGAAGTATAATACACGAAGGCATGTTTCTTTTCCTGACAAGCAGAGTATTCTCTGTGCCCGCAGGAACAAATATTCACAGCAGAGAAGTGAAATAAATCAGTATAATAAATATTGAACAGGACCCGGAGACCCGAAGTAACGTAGATTGAAACGGAGGATCAGATGAACGTAAAGAGATTTAATGCGCTGATGAAAGGGATCGCCTGTATCGTAATTACCGCCCTGATGATTTCCGGTTGTTCATTTTTTCAAGAAATCATTGGCACCGAGAAAAAGGCAAGTATGGGAAAAGGAGCGACGTACCCGCAATACGAAGCTGATTTTGACGAATTTGCGGATGCCGTCTTCGCCGGATTAGTGTCAATGGATCAACTTACTCTTCGTTCCATGGTTCTTGATGAAGAGAAATTCGGAATCCAAGAGGCTCAGAGCAGCTGGGGTGATTTCAGTGAGGATACGGAAAAAGAGGAGTGGGAGTACATTGAGGACCTCGTTGATATACTGGATGAATATGATTACGATGATTTGACACGTGGACAGAGGATCACTCTTGATATGCTCAGGGGATTTTTGGTCGGTACACTTTCGTTGAAAGATTGCCCGGATTTCTACGATCCTTTGAATCCGTACCGCGGGAACCACCAGTTTTTCGCGTATAGCCTGGATACCTACCAGATCGAGGATAAGGACGATCTGGACATGTATATCGAGCTGGTCAAGGATATTGAGGCGTACGTCGAGGGTATGTGCGAGTACGAGCGTAAACGGGCGGATGACGGCTTGTTTATGCGCGATGATTATGCCGATATGGTGATCGAGGATTGTAACGAAATCATCGATAATGACGCAGAGGATTTCCTGTCGGGTTTCGAGCAACGAATCGAGGAGTTTGATTGGCTGGACGAAGAAGAAAGAGATGAATATATCGAAAAGAATCGGGAATATGTAAAGGATCATGTGATTCCGGCATATCGGTTGATCGTCGATACGTTGGAAGACTTGAAAGGAAAGGGCAAGGACGGATACGGACTGGCGCGTTATGACGGAAGCAAGGAATATTACGCGGAAATCGTTCGGTCCGAAACCGGCACATCGATGTCTGTCGACGAAGTTTTCGAGATGCTTGAGGAAGAGGCGCTGAAGTCGAGCGGGGAAATGATGGCTGTCATTTCGAGTGTCGATTATGATCTGCTGACTGATTCTTTCTCGGTATATACATCGCCGAAGGCTATTATTGACAATAACATCGAGAAAATGGAGGGCCTGTTTCCGGATTTGCCGGACGCACCGGATGAGCTCTATACGGTCAAAGAGATGCCGAAAAGCATCGCGCGTTTTGCCGCCGGAATGTACAATCTTCCGCAGGTCGACGATCCGTGGGATAACGTGTTCTACATTAGCGATAATAGCAGCGAAGGACTGGATCTGTACGAAGTCGTTTCGCATGAGTGTATCCCCGGGCACTTGTATCAAACCACGTATTTTCTGACATCGGATACCGAAAACCTTCCGTTGAGATACCTTTTATCGGCATTCGGAGAAGGCTTGGGAACCGAGGAAGGGTGGACGACGTATGTTGAGGGGATCTCGTATCGGATGGCCGGCCTGCCGGAGACCGAAGCGCGCTACGTGGAACTGTTCTATGAATATTTATATGCCTGGATGTCTATGCTGGATATCGGAGTGAATTATTACGGATGGACGATGGAAGAAGCGATCGAGTATTTTTCCGACCTGGGAATGGACAACTTCTTTGAAGTGACCGAATCGGAGATGGAGAACGTTGATACCATGCCGGGAATGTATCTGTCTTACACCGTCGGAAAAATCGAACTGAAAAAAATGATCGAACGGGCGAAAGATAAGCTCGGCGACAAATATTCGGACATCGAGTTCCGCCGCTTTTATCTGGAGACCGGCCCGTGTACGTTTGATATTTTGAATCGTGAAATGGACGAATGGATGAAGGGCTTCTGAGCCGAATAACGTTGCATATAAAGGAGAAGGCATGCCTTTCATTCTGATCCTGTACGGTGTCCTGGTGACGGTTACCGCTTGCCTGCACGGTTCGGCGACGCATCGGCGGCGCTACACTTTCTCCAAAACGCTGACGAGCCTGGGCTTCGTCGTGATTGCGCTTTTCGCGGGGTACAGAGGCGATTTCCCGTCTCTGTACCTTTATCTTTTGCCCGGGTTCTGGTTTGCGGTTGCCGGAGATTATCTTCTGGGCCTGGCACATTCCGAAAATAATTATCGGGGGAAGACTTTCCTGCTCGGAGCGACAGCCTTTATGCTTGCGCATGTCTCTTTTTATCTCGCGTATTCCGCCGAATATGCATTTCGGTGGAGCGACTGGCTTCTGCCGTGCGTTTTTGCCGGGGTCATGTTCTTTATTTTACACGGGAAGAAATTCAATCTCGGACGGATGAAGGTCCCCGGATTGATTTACTCCTTTTTTGTGACGGTGCTCCTGTCCAAGGGGATTTCGCTATTTGTATACGAAGGATGGGCGGTTCGGCATCTGCTCGTTTTACTGTCCGGTTTTTTCTTCCTTGCGTCGGACATTGTTCTGCTTTTTATGTATTTCTATGTTTCGCCGTCCAAGAAGCGACTCGGTGCGGTGAATCTCGTCACGTATTATATCGCGATGGGTCTTCTGGGGTTGAGCATTTTCCCGAATTAATCCCGACGCCCGAAAAGCCACCGGAAGAGCATCAGCGCAATGAAAAAGGGCGGATTCATGATCGCTAACGCAAAATCGTTAACAAACGTCTGACTCTCGGTTCCGTCATGGATCAGGTAAGTGCGTGTGGACGTTGATCCGATTATGCCCGTTTCCGGAAGATCCGCTTTCCCGTCCTTGATTTGAAGCGACTCGAAAAGCCCGGTGATCGTGATCCGTATATTTTCCTCGAAAAGTTCGAAGGCTTCGATCATTTTCTGGTTATACGTAAGGAACGGGTCTCCGCGAAGCATGCTGACGATTTCCACACCGTCCAACGCGGCCTGTGCGACGAGTAAATGATCCGCCCAACATTGATTTAACGCGAAAAGCTCTATGTATTTGCGTGCGCGGAGATATTCGTCTTCGGAAAGTTGTGTGCGGATCTTCTCCAAAAGAGGCGGATGATATTTCTCGAGGATCTCCAGACTGTCCGCTCCCGATAAGATGTTAAGATGTTTTCGTTCGACGAGCTTGCGCTGTTCATTTGGCATAAAAGAATACTTGGCGAGCGTCGTTTTGGTATCCAAGTTCTGTCCCTCCACCACGCGCTGAGCATGAGCGATTGCCGAACGTACCGTTCGGCTGTCGATCGGTGTCTCTCTTCGCTCGAGGCGGAATTTCCCGGAAAGCTCATCTCCGATTCTGTATTTCACCAACATGGGGTCCTGAAGACTGATGTAGAAACGGCTCTCTCCCGGGTCTCCCTGGCGGCCCGCGCGTCCGCGAAGCTGGCGATCAATGCGGACGCTCTCGTGACGGTTGGTTCCGACAACATACAGCCCTCCGAGTGCGCATACTTCACTGCGGTCGGCTTCGTCCCGCCCGCCCAAACGGATATCCACGCCGCGTCCGGCCATGTTTGTGGAAATCGTGAGCGCGCCGATCTTTCCGGCGTCTGCGATGATTTCTGCCTCCCTCGAGTCGTCCCGGGCATTCAAGACCTCCGGGCAGACGCCATGCATTCGAAGAAGATCGGCGATCTGCTCGGACTCACCGACTCCGGCGGTTCCGACGAGGATTGGACGTCCGGTCTCATGGATCCGTAAGAGATCGTCGATCAGGAAGCGGTGCTTCGCCTCCGTGTGTGTGAAAATTACATCCGGCAAGTCCTTCCGTACACAAGGAGTGTTGGGAGGAATCACCGTTACGGCCCGGTCGTAGAACTGTGCGAATTCCGGAGCGGCGGAGGTGGCCGTGCCGGTCATTCCGCAAAAATCGGGGTACATTTCGATCAAGTGCCGGAACGTGATCCGGTTCAGAATCCTTCCGCCCGTACGGGGCGGGAAGCCCTCTTTGATCTCGACCGCCTCCTGGAGACCGTCCGGCCATTGGCGAAACTTGGACACGCGTCCCGTAAACTCATCGACAAGACGGACTGCGCCGTCTGTCACGATGTAGTCGACATCCTTTTGCAGTAGGTAAAGAGCGGGAAGGATGACATTAGCTTGATTCAAGAGGCCGATGTGAGGCTCCGCATTTGCTTCGGTCGGCTCAAGAGGTTCTTCCTCGCCGAAAAAGTGTCCGACACCGAGATCCGCCTCGATTTTTGCGATGCCTTGATCCGTCAGATAGATGTTATCGGCGTGTTCATCCGTTATAAAGTGAACGTCCGGAGTCATGTTCCGAATACTCTCGAAAAGTTCGGTCGAAATCGAGATTTTTTCGCCAAAATCGTCCGCGATAACCAGGGGGATCCGGGCTTCGTCGATCATGATCGAGTCCGCCTCATCGATGATCGCGTAATGAAACGGCCGGTGAACGATCTCGGACTCATCCGAAGCCAGAAAGGTGCGGAGGTAATCAAAGCCGGCCTCGCGTGCGGTCACGTAGGTGATGTCGCGAAGGTACGCCGCTTTGCGATCATCCGGTGCGGAGGATTCCCGAACCGAGCCGACGGACAGGCCGATGAGTTCATAGACCGGACCCATCCAACGCGCGTCGCGATCGGCCAGATAATCATTGAAGGTCATAATATGAACGCCCTCCCCGGACAGGGCGCGAAGCGCGGCGACATAGACGGCGACCAGGGTCTTTCCCTCGCCGGTCGGAAACTCGATAATCCGCCCCTCGTTCATCGCGAGTGCCGCCAGGATCTGAACATCATAGGGATCCAACCGAAGTGTCTGTCGAATCGCTTCGGTGACCAACGCGAAGGTCTCGGGAATCAAGGCGGTCAACGACTCGCCGTCGGAAAGGAGTCCCCGAAGGCGAGCGATGTGCGCGGAAAAATCCTCCGCATGATATCGGGAGTAATCCAGCGCACGAATTTGCGTAAGGCTCTTGCGCAAAGGGCGGAGGTTGTTAGCGAGGTGTTTATTGATCATAAATGGCGTCCCCGCGAAACATATTTGGCGGCGATCCGGATCGCTTCCGTAAGACCGGTCGCGT
>JAAYIQ010000036.1 GCA_012523365.1 Clostridiaceae bacterium | reverse complement strand
GTGGCTGGAGCCTTAAAAAAACCGTCAAAGCGGTAGGAGGTCACACCAGTCCACAGCGCCTGCGTGCATTATATCAAGCAACAAGAAAACTTGCGCTTGACAGCGCAACTTAATAATACTAGGAGGTCAAGAACATGAAAACACCCGTTTTCACCGGATCTGCCGTCGCCATTGTCACACCGTTTGCTCAGGGAGGTGTCGATGAGAAGAAACTCCGGAAGCTTGTTGACTTCCATATCCAAAGCAAAACGGACGCTATCGTTGTTTGCGGAACGACGGGCGAGGCATCTACAATGCCGGATCAGGAGCATCTTCGCACTATTTCCATTGTTGTCGAGCAGGCTTCCGGACGCGTGCCTGTTATCGCCGGAACCGGCAGTAATGACACCGTTCACGGTATTAAACTGACATCTGAGGCTTCGGCAATCGGTGCCGACGCACTTTTGATCGTTACTCCCTATTACAACAAAGCTTCTCAAGAGGGCTTATTTCGTCATTATGATGCTCTATCGAAGGTAACGGACAAGCCAATCATCCTCTACAATGTGCCATCGAGAACCAATCTCAACATTGCTCCGTCGACAATCGCCAGACTGATGAACATCGCCAACATCGTCGGAGTTAAAGAGTGCAATTTGCTTCAGGTTCCCGAAATTGTCCACTTGTGCGGAGACAATGTGGTTCTGTATTCCGGCGAAGATGGCGTAGTTGTCCCGATGCTGTCCATGGGTGCGAAGGGTGTAATCTCTGTCGTCGCCAACATCATGCCCTCTCTGATGAGCCGTATGGTCCATGCGTTTTTCGACGGCGACTTGAGTAAAGCAGCGCAAATACAAGCGGATATCGTTCCTCTTGTTCAAGCCTTATTCTCCGATGTGAATCCGATTCCGGTGAAAGAGGCGATGAATATACTGGGTTGGGATGTCGGCACATGCAGATTGCCGCTTTGCGAGATGTCATCTGAGGATCACATCAAGCTTTCCACTGTTCTCAAGCACTATGATTTTTCTGCTCAAACCATATTTATGACCGGAGGTAATCAATGACAACCGACGACACGAACCGAACGACAAAGATTTTTCTGAACGGCTGTTGCGGTCATATGGGGCGCGTAATTGCGGGTATTTGCGCTTCTATTCCGAATGCCGTTATCGTTGCCGGTGCGGATATACGTCCTCAAGAGTCGGATTTTCATGTGTATGAATCACCTGACATGTGTACAGACGAGTTTGACGTTATCATCGACTTCTCGAACCCGTCTGCCCTTAATCCGTTGCTCAGCTTAGCTCAAAGAACGGGCAAACCCCTTGTAATGTGTACGACCGGCTTTTCCGGTGATCAGAGAAATCGAATTCTGGCATTATCTGAAACAAACGCCGTATTCCTTTCCGGGAACATGTCTTTGGGCATTAATGTTCTGATTGACCTGGTTCAGAAAGCCGCAAAGGTCTTGTACCCTGATTTTGACATCGAGATTATTGAACAGCACCACAACCGGAAAGTTGACGCTCCGTCCGGTACCGCCCTGATGATTGCGGACGAGATCAATCAGGCCGAAGATGGCATTTTCGAGTACGAGTACGATCGTCACACGAAGCGTACGCCTCGCAAGAAACAATCGATCGGAATACACTCGATTCGCGGCGGCAATATTGTCGGAGAGCACTCAGTGCTTTTCGCGGGTCCGGAAGAAACAATAACAGTATCTCACAGTGCAAACACGCGGGATGTCTTCGCACGGGGCGCCGTGAAAGCGGCGCTGTTTTTAGCCGATAAGAAACCAGGATTATATTCAATGAAAGATCTCTTGAAGTAGCGTCCGAATCCAAAGACTTATCCGTTTACACCGCCATCTTCTTCTATTTTTCACTCAATGTTTCAACAGCACCCATTTCTACTTCGGTTGAAGCGGGTGTTTCTTCTGTTTGCCCTTCCTCTTCGTCAGGTATAATATACTTCTCAATCTGTTGCCATACGAAAAAACTACCGATGAAATGAGACAAAGAAAACACAATTGTAATATATAAGACAACGGCAATGGTTGAACCGATTTGACCGCCAAAAAAAATCAGCGCAAAAGGAATCACAAACATGATCAACACTTGTAAAAGCAAAACTCCCAGATTGGGGAAAAGCCTCAAAGCCAGAAATATTGCAGCATTCTTGAAAATGCCTTTGAGCGGCAGATCCATAGTAACAATCAACGGATATATGTAGATTTGAAAACAAGAGAATAAAACGGTAATCGCAACAAACAAACCGAGCATAATGCGCGGCAGTGTACCTTCCGGTCTTGTTGCGTAGTATCCGATATTGAAAAGCAGTACAGCGGTAACAAGAAACGTAATAATTGAAACCTTGATCGATTGTTTCCAGTTGGTCTTGAGTGCCTTTCTATAATCATGCCAGAAAAAGCCGCTTGTTTCCCGAGCATAGTTTCGATAAATAAAAGAGAAGGCACTTTGAAACGGACCATTAACGATAAGCGTCATTCCCACAATCAAGAAAGATACCACGAGAATAAAAACAAAATATAACCTGAACGCCTCGTCACTGATTTCGATGATACTTTCAGTCAATCCCGTTTCTTTGCCCAGATTCTCGATAGACCCCGCAAACGCTTCCGGGTTCAAGTTCTGGCTGATTACGGGCATAACGTTAACGGCAACTGCGTATGTAATGACGATAGTAGGAATATTGACTGCCAAAAACATAAGGTTACAGAGAATCAGGGTCATCAACCGTGTTCCCAGAATTCGAAAAAAACGAATCACGGGACCTTCCCTTTGTTCATTCACATATACTCCGGGACCCGGATTATTGTATCCGTCGAAAATGCTCACAGTCTATCCCACTTTCTGCATGTTCATCCATCTGCAATTATTCTTTGTTCTAATTATATACTTATCCCGGCCTTCTCGAAAAGCACACTCATATATCAGTATCTTTTCATACCCGAAGTATCGTTTTACGCATTTTCAGTTAACAAATCGGAGAATAGACGAATATCTTCCAACGAGCGCTCTGCGTAATGAAGATTCTTATCTTTCTTGTTGCGAATCTTCCGCGCAGGCGATGGAAGAAGTCCGAAATTCGCGTTCATCGGTTGAAAATCGCGTATACGGGAATCTGATACGTACAAGGCCATCGCACCCAACATGGTTTTGCCAGACAGCGGCTCCTCCAATCGATCTCCGAGCAATTCGCGTGACGCGTAAACTCCGGCAAGTAACCCGGATCCGGCGGACTCTACATAGCCTTCCACCCCGGTGATCTGCCCGGCAATGAAAACATTCTGTCTTTCCTTCAATTGATAAAAGGGATTGAGTATTGACGGCGAATCGATATATGTATTGCGGTGCATGACACCGAATCGCACAAACTCTGCACATTCAAGTCCGGGAATCATACGGAAAACTCTTTTCTGTTCAGAAAATTTCAGACGAGTCTGAAACCCGACCAGATTAAACATACTTGCGTTTCGATTATCTTGTCGGAGTTGAACACATGCATACGGCATCTTTCCTGTTCTCGGGTCTACGAGTCCGACCGGTTTCATCGGACCGAATCGGATCGTGTCATACCCGCGCTTAGCCATCGACTCGATCGGCATACAACCCTCAAACAGCGTCTCCTTATCAAAATTCTTGACTTCCGCTAACTCAGCGTTGATCAAAGCATCATAGAAAGAGCGATACTCATCTTCGTTCATCGGACAATTCAAATAATCATCGCCGCCTTTTCCGTACCTCGATGCAGGGAAAGCGATCTCAGTATTAATTTCTTCTCTCGACACGATCGGTGCGGCAGCGTCAAAAAAATGAAGGGCACTGCCTCCGACAAGTTCCATGAGCGAGTCATACATTCCGTCATCGGTCAGTGGGCCTGTCGCCAATATCACCGGCTCGTCAAGGGGTATTGAGCAGAGCTCTTTGTGATGCACAACGATACGGGGATGATCGGAAATAAGCGAAGTGACCATATCGGAAAACTCGTCCCGGTCGACCGCCAGGGCTCCGCCCGCAGGAACTCTGGTTTGATCTGCACAGGAGATAATCAGAGAATTTAAAAGTCTCATTTCCTCCTTAAGGAGGCCGACTGCATTTTCAATCCGATCTGCTCGAAAAGAATTACTGCAAACTAATTCCGCAAAGCCGCTTCGATGATGTGCGGGCGACATCCGATGCGGCTTCATTTCAAAAAGATCAACTCCAACTCCCCGGTTTGCCGCCTGCCATGCCGCTTCGCATCCGGCCAAACCGGCCCCGATAACAGTTAGGCGCCTCTGATTCATCCGGCGTCACCGCCTACGTTAATGTCATCGTTTTTGGGGGCTGCCCCGGACTTGGATCGTCTATTTGTCAAACATTCTCTGTTCGAGCATTTGGTATAGGATTTACCTCTGAACTTTTTCATGACCATGTATTGACCGCAAACTTCGCACTTGGAACCGTCGATCGGCAAATCCCAACTGATAAAGGGACACTCCGGATCCGAACCCTTCTTGTCACAAGTATAGAATACACGACCCCTAAATTTCCGGGATTCACGGGATACCAGGCCGGACCCGCAAATCGGGCATAATGAAGCAACCGGAGTCTCAACATTGGCAGTATATTTGCATTCGGGGAAATTGCTGCAAGCTATGAATTTCCCGTATCTCCCTTCCTTAATGACCAAATCACCCTTCTGACAAAGCGGGCATTTCTCTCCTGTCGCCTGTGTCGCGACCTCTATTTTCGCGACTTCATTGATCGCCTTTTCAACCAGATCGTGAAAGGGTCCGTAGAATTGAGCAAGCACATCGATCCAGTCTCTCTTTCCAATCTCGATCTCATCCAATGACTCCTCCATTTTCGCCGTGAATGCTGTATCAACGATACTTTCGAAATTTTCAGATAGCATATTGGTTACAATGAGACCCAGCTCCGTGGGCGAGAGATATTTCCCGGCCTTATCTACATAATTTCTCTCCATGATCGTTGAAATTGTCGGAGCATATGTTGAAGGTCGCCCGATCCCCTTCTCTTCCATCGCTTTAATCAGCGTCGCTTCCGTGTATCGAGCCGGCGGTTGAGTAAACTTCTGCTCGGGAAGCAAGGAAAGAAGGTTCAGTGTCTCATTCTCGGTAACGGCTGGTAATTTCGCCTTGTTCTCCGTTCCTTCATCGCCCGGCTTCTCATCCGTCGATTCAACATACTGAGCCAAATAACCCTGAAAGGTAACCGTCTCGCCCGTTGATCGAAAAACGAGCCCGTTGCAGGCAACGTTTAATGTTACCGTATCGATCTCGGCCGACGCCATTTGGGAAGCGATGAAACGATCCCATATCAGTTTATATAATCGGTACTGATCAGCGGATAGTGCGCCTTGAATCGATTCGGGCGAAAGATCAAAATGTGTCGGACGAATCGCCTCGTGCGCGTCCTGAGATGCATTCTTATTAGAATACTTTCGAATATTTTTGGGAACAAACTCGGATCCGAATCGCTCCGAAATGATTGCGCGGGCTTCGTTTGACGCCTCTTCCGACACGCGAACGGAATCGGTTCTGATATAGGATACGAGCGCAACCTGTCCGTAACCGTCTACTTCAATGCCCTCATAAAGCTGTTGAGCAACGCTCATTGTTTTTCTCGACGGGTAACTGAGGCGTCGTGAGGCTTCCTGCTGTAAAGTGCTCGTTGTGAAAGGCGGATAAGGGTTTGTCTTCTTGCTGCCTTTTTTAACCTGGTCAACTTGGTATATCCCGTTCTCCAACAGTCGAATCGTGTCCTGTGTCTCGGATTCTGATGTGAGTTTTACCCTCTCGATTTTTCCGTTCTTTTTACGCCCGTAAAATTTAGATTTAAACGGGAACGACATGTTCTGAGGTGTCAGTTCGGCGGTAAGAAGCCAGTATTCTTCAGTTTTGAACGCATTGATCTCCGTTTCCCTGTCAACGACCATCTTGGTTGCAACCGATTGAACTCGTCCGGCGGATAATCCTTTGCGAATTTTTTTCCAAAGAAAAGGACTTAACTCATATCCAACCAAACGATCGAGAACTCTTCTGGCTTGTTGGGCATTCACAAGATCAATATCAATCGAGCGGGGTTTCTTAATTGCTTCCACAACGGCCTTTTGAGTGATTTCATTAAAGGATACCCTGCACATCGACTGAGGATCGATTTTAAGAATAGCGGCAATATGCCACGCGATCGCTTCTCCCTCACGGTCAGGGTCGGTAGCGATATATACGGAATCGGAATCCGAAAATAACTCCTTCAGCTCGCGGATCACCTTTTCTTTGCCGCGCATATTGATATACATCGGCTTGAATCCGCGTCGCACATCAACTCCAAGCGAAGAAGACGGCAAATCACGAATATGACCGACTGAAGCGGCAATTCGATAATCCTTTCCCAAATATCTCCCGATAGTCTTTGCTTTTGCGGGAGACTCAACGATCAGTAAATGTTTTCCCATGATTGCTTTTCATCCTTAAGTCCGTTTGTAGAAAATCATTTACCATTATATACTTCATGTGTAGGGAAAAGTCAAAGCAAATCGATCGCGGTGTTCGATCACACGTCCACTGAAGACCAGTTCTGAAAGCAAAGGAGCGATTGTCGCAAATGGGACTTCTGTCGTTGTAACAAGCTCATCAGCAGTCAAATCCTCGTTGTTCAACGCATCAATGATCAGTTTGACTACCTCCTCTTTTTTAAGTTTTTCAGGATGATCCGGCATAAGTTTCATGACCTCACTTTTTCTCAGATCGCTCCTGATCTTGTCCATCTCTTCATAAAAGCGAGTTCCGGCAAGTCGAGCGATGATGTCGTCAGCGGAGATTAGAATCTCGGCACCATCTTTCAGCAGATATAAGTTTCCTTTGCAATAAGTTGAATAAATACTGCCGGGTAATACGAAAACATCCCTTCCTTGTGCTACCGCAAAACTTGCTGTGTGAAGTGTACCGCTGAACTCTCCTGCTTCCATGATCGCGACCGCGTCACTTAATGCGGACATGATCCTGTTTCTTGCCGGAAAATATCTTCGATTCGCTTCCTGGCCGGGCGGCATTTCCGAAATAAGAAGTCCGTTTTCCGCAATCTCTGTAAAGAGGTCTTTGTTCTCGGGAGGATAGACCAAATCCAGGCCGCATGCCGTGACCGCAACCGTTTTCCCTCCGGTTCGGAGAGCGGACAGATGTGCGGCCGTGTCAATTCCTCTTGCTAATCCGCTTACGATGACAATTCCTCTCAGAGCCAGTTCTCTGACAATATCGTCAGTAGCCCGAAGTCCATAATTACTCGGTTTTCTCGTACCGACTACAGCGACGGATCGCCCGGTCTCGGCTATCAATTCCGGATCTCCTTTGTAGTAGATTACCATTGGCATTCCGTCAAGTTTTCTCATAGAAGGAGGGTATCTATCATCAAATTCCGATATCGAGTGAATTCCGACATTTAAACACTCGCTTGATCTTTTGAAATAACGATCCCGGTCAATTTTCAATTTTCCGAGAGCATTCAAGCGTGTTCGATCCGATTCCGAAAAGCACGCAGATCCTCCGACCTTGGAAATTATACTTATTTGTTTGAAAAGATCTCTGTGTGTTTGAATCGCCTGACACATAATTAATTTCCTGATCAGCCTTGATCCGATTAACTTACCGACCATCAAATCGGATGTCAACAAATCCGCTGCAAGGCATTTGTATTCATCTTTTTCACACACCATTAATCACCGCCTTACTTTTCCGGATCGAAAATCGCCGGTCATATGTCGTTTCCGATTCTGTTCTTCGATTGCGATACAAAAATGCTTCCGAGATATGGTGTTCAAGAATATCCATCTCCTCTTCAATATCCGCAATGGTCCTGGCCACTCGAATAATCTTATTGATCCCACGAGCGGACACGTTCATTCTCTCGCCGGATAGCACGGCGTGTTCTAAGACTTCATGACTGATTCGAAAGAGATCTTTAATAAAGAATCCGTTTACCTCGCCATTAAGTAATGGCTCCAGCCCTGCCTCCTTACACCTCTCAAATTGAATACTCCAGCAATTCCCCACTTCTTTCCTTAATCGTTCGCTCTCCTCCCCTGATTCGGCAAGAACAGAATCGTAGAGCCCCTGGCGACGAAGCCGAAACAATTCGCAAAAAATGTCGATCCGATCAAGAAGAGGGCCGCTGATCTTGTGATCATACTGTCTTCTCTGAGAAACTGTGCATGTACATGCAGATGGATTATCAAGCAATCGACCGCACCGACAGGGATTCATCGCGCCGACCAACAAAAATCGTGACGGAAATATCCTCATCGGATCGGACACCATTCGATTCTCGCATTTGTTCTCAAGCGGTTGGCGAAGCATATCCAGAACCCGGGGAGAAAATTCAGCCATTTCATCAAGAAACAGTATTCCGTTTGTAGAACGGGATAATTCTCCCGGAATATTCCTTACTGCGTCACCCAGGAGTCTTCCTGCTGTGCAAGATTGATGTACATATCGAAATGGCCGGCTATCTCCGAAAAGCTCTTCTTCGGAGAGAACCCGATCCGTACTGATGTTCTTAAGGTACTCTATTTTCTCCGAAGCGCTCATCGGCGGAAGCAGTCCGCGAAGAACTCTCGCGGCGGTCGTTTTCCCGCTTCCGGGACTTCCCGTCATAAGAATGTTATGCATGCCGGACGCGGCGAGTACAATTGCCCGGCTCGCCTTGGGCTGACCCTTAAGGCAGGAAAAATCCAAAGCGGTATTGCTCAATCCTGTATGCGATTCCTCTGACTCATCTTGAGAATGATCCGTTTTCCCGACCGGCGGAGAATTCATGGCGAATGACTGAACTCGTTGAGGGTCGCCCGATGAAAACGAATGACATGTACACGCTCGACCTTCTTCTCCTTTCAAGATCCGAACCGCACGGTTCAGACAACACGCACAATCGGCTCTGATCCCCAGAAGTTCTGCTTCACGACGGTTCGCGTCCGGAATGATAATGTGAGCATCCGTTCGATTCGCGATAGCTGACAACTTTGAAATGGCTCCGGGCGTGTCGCGCAAAGACCCCGTTAGCGTCAATTCGCCGAATGCGATGATCGGTCGATCATGTCGGAATGAAACCTGGCCGGATGCCATCAGAATTCCGAGTGCCAAAGGCAAATCGAATGAGGATCCGCTCTTGTGGATATATGCCGGAAAAATACCGATTGTAATCCGCGCGGACGGAAATTCATATCCGAGTTGCCGAATGGATGCCCGCACACGTTCCCTGGATTCCCGCACAGAAGAATCACAAAGCCCCACGATCTCAACCGAAGGCAACCCGGGCAGGATGGATATTTCCACCAATGCCTCAACACCGTCCATGCAATTCATGAAACAGGTGAATATTTGTGAGTAGCGACTTCTTCTTACAGCCACATCAAACCTCCGAACTTCTACATTCTATCGACAGTTTTGTGGGATCCGACAGAGCATTTTCGACATTCAGGCACCTTTTCGACAAAAGAGAATCGAGGTTCAATCCTGTTTCCTCTTATAGGCTTGTTTGCTGTCTACAAATCACTCAATAGTGGTATAATATCCCAAGCAATTGAGTCCGAACGTCATTTTTATTATCGGGGGAATCTTCATGAAGCTTGGAATAGTTGGTTTACCAAACGTCGGGAAAAGCACGCTTTTTAATGCCATAACAAGAGCGGGGGCGGAATGCGCGAATTATCCGTTCTGTACCATCGAACCGAATGTCGGCGTCGTTATGGTTCCGGACGAACGTTTGGATTATTTAGCCTCTTTGTATAACCCGCAAAAATATACTCCTGCCGTTGTTGAGTTTGTCGATATTGCCGGATTGGTCAAAGGCGCAAGCAAGGGCGAGGGTCTCGGCAATAAATTTCTCGCGAATATCCGCGAGGTCGATGCGATCGTTCATGTCGTTCGATGCTTTGATGATCCGAATGTGATTCATGTTGACGGTACGGCAGATCCCCGTCGTGATATCGATACGATTGAACTTGAACTGATTTTATCGGATATTGAGTTCATGGAACGACGGCTGGACAAACAACGCAAGGCGGTGAAAGCTCAGACGGCAGGCTCGACTTCCGTTCTTCAAATCTACGAACGAATCTTCGAAGCATTAAGTGAAGGTAAATCGGCTCGTTTGCTTGAGTTTTCCGACGATGAAACGGAAACTCTTCGTGACTTACCTTTATTGTCGATGAAGCCGGTTATTTTTGCCGCCAACATTTCGGAAGGCGATATCGGAAATGCCGAATCAGCACATTTTCTTTCCGTAAGGGAAATCGCGGAACAGCAGAACTGCCGAGCGATCCCCATCTCCGCCAAAATCGAAGAAGAAATCGCCCTCCTGCAAGATTCGGAGCGCGAAATGTTTCTGGAGGATCTGGGCCTTCAGATTTCCGGGCTGGATCTAATGATTCAGGAAAGCTACCGTCTTTTGGGGTTGATATCCTTTTTGACCGCCGGACCTCAGGAGGTTCGGGCATGGACCATCCGCGAAGGTACAAAGGCGCCTCAGGCTGCGGGAAAGATTCATTCGGATTTTGAGCGCGGCTTTATCCGAGCGGAAGTCGTCGCGTACAAAGATCTTTTTGACGCCAGAAGTTACGCCGTAGCGAAAGAGCGGGGTCTTGTCCGTTCGGAGGGCAAAGAATATGTAATGAAGGACGGGGACGTCGTCCTATTTCGATTCAACGTCTGATTCGTCAGTCGGTTGCTCATCATATTTTTGAATCGGGGTTTGCGAAGACTCCGCTTCTTTTTGCGCGGACCGAAACTTTCGGGTAATGATTAGGATCATCGATACAGTGACCAAATGAAGCCCGAGTATAGCTGCTTCCGTAAGGATCACATTCTGAACATCTATTTCCGGTCTGTATCGTACAATGAAATACGCAACTACGGCGCACGACAGATAAATCAAAGTGGACAGTTTAAGAAAACTGCCGGTCGGCGGGCGCAACCGATCCTTTACCAAACGGATTCCGATAAGAGATATGCCCGCAATTATGATCGCTGCCAGAGCGACAGCTTGCGACAGACTCATATTCGTATCCCCCGTTCGTGGAGCTCCTTTGCAATATGCAGTTCCACCTCCGATACCAAATCCTCTTCGGTACCGTCGTTGACGATTACAATATCGGCAAGCTCCTCATACTCCCCCCGTGTCATTTGCATGCTCATCCTGCGCTTGGCTTCTTCAATCTCCATTCCTCTGTCAACCAGTCGATCCAACCGGATCCGCTCGTCCGCACTTATGACCCAGATCTGATTGCACACATCCAGAAATCCCCTGCGAACCGGTATCGGCACATCAAGCACGACGAGTTTGGTTCCTTTCTCCTTCTCAGAAGCTAATTCCGCCTCGATACTCTCGAAAACATGTCTGTGAATGATTTTTGATAGGAGATCCAATCTCATTCTGTCCGAAAACACTAACGACGCAACATATTTTCGGTTCATGGAACCATCCGCATCGATTGTTTTGTTCCCGAACGATTCCTTGATCTCGGGTAGAGCCGCTCCGCCGATTCCCGTGACTGCTCTCGATATCTCGTCCGCATCCAGAATCCGGATACCTCGCGAACGAAAAACATCCGCCGCCCTGCTTTTTCCGCTTCCGATCCCACCGGTAATTCCGATCACAAACATATTATTCAACCTTCTGTTCGCTTATTGATCCGATTGTTATTGCCGGTTGTCGCGACAGGGAATGACGGCAATGACAATGATCTGGTCTCTTTTATTCTTTGCATTCATACCAACTCTTTCCGATGCAAATGTCGGATATCAGAGGAACGGAAAGCACTGCGGCGCTCTCCATGGCATTTCTAAGGATCACCGAGGCGGCGTCCGCATCCTTTTCGGAACACTCAATAATCAGTTCATCATGAACCTGAAGGATCAGTCGGGCGTCCAATTTCGCACGCGAAAGATCGTCACTGACGCGATTCATTGCTATTTTGATGATATCCGCGGCGGTTCCCTGGATCGGTGTATTCATCGCCGCGCGCTCTCCGAAGGAGCGAATATTGCGATTGGGAGAGGTAAGCTCGCGAAGAATCCTCTTGCGCCCGAACATCGTCTCAACATAACCCTTCTCATAACCAGTCGATTTTAACGAGTCCAGATACTCCCGGATTTTCGGATATTGCTCGTAGTATTTCTCAATATACGTATGTGCCTCGGCGAAGGACACACCTAGATCCTGAGACAACCCGAAATCGCTGATGCCGTAAACGATACTGAAATTGACAGTCTTCGCGGCCGACCGCATATGCGGCAAAACCATGTCTTTCGGCACCCGGAAAATATTCGAGGCGGTATTGGTATGAATATCTTCCCCATTCAGAAATGCGCGAACCATGTTCTCGTCTCGCGAAAGGTGAGCTAAAAGACGAAGCTCAATTTGTGAATAATCGGCATCAAGAAGAACATATCCTTCGGGCGCGATAAACGCTTTGCGGATCAATCTTCCGAGTTCGGTCCGGATCGGAATGTTCTGAAGATTCGGCTCCGCGGAAGATAATCTTCCGGTCGTAGTCATCGCCTGAGAGAAACTGGAATGAATTCTGCCGTCCTTCGGATCGATACCGCGGATGAGTCCGACAATAAACGTAGAGTCCAGCTTGGACAATTGCCGGTATTCCAGAATCAACGGAACGACCGGATGAAGGTCGATCAGCCGGTTAATTTCGTCGGAATCCGTTGAATATCCTCCGCCCGCGTTCTTTCTGCCGGACGGCAATCCGAGACGCTCAAAAAGCACCTGACCCAATTGTTTGGGTGAAAGGATATTGAACTCAACCCCCGCTTCCTCATAAACCGAGCGCTCCAATTCGGTCAGTTTCCGTTGAAAATCCTCATGCATCGAAGCCAGAAACTCCCGATCCACAAGAAATCCGGCCCGCTCCATACGATCCAAGCGAAGGACCAGAGGCATCTCAATGTCCATCGCCAATTTCTCGATCCCCGAGGCCTTGATCTGCTCCTCTTGTCTTAAAACTACGAGTTGCATCAGGATCGTCTTCCATACTTGTTGACGAAAGTGCCGGTCCGTCTTCAGGTCCGTACTGCTTTCTTCGGAAGATTCCCGAATCAAAGCTTCCAGCATGGTCATTCTCTTCTCTGTTTCATGACCTGCGATGTCATCACCTTCCGGCATTCTCGGATACGGAAGACCCGTCGAATGCTCGAAAAGCGTTTCAAAAGGCGGTGATGAACCTTCGATCTGATTGAGAAGATATCCCGCTATTTCCGTATCAAAGCATCGCGAAAAGGGTAAGGTTTCCGGTAAAAATTTGAATGTATCCTTTATAGAGAACCCGGCCGCCTTAAGTTTTATATTTTGACCGAAACCAAGCTCGAACAAGACGCGAAAAGCTTCGGAGATCATCGGGTCCCGAATAAGCAGAAGTTCATTTGCGGATGCACAAATCAATAATACCGGTTGCGAACTGCCGCCTGTCGCGACCGGAGGGGCATACGCGTCGAAGGTAATCGTCATTTCCCCCTTTTCTTTTATCATGCATTTTCTAATGATATCAAGAAAAACCCCCGGATCAGAAACCTCCGTAATATCCGGAATCGATACGGGGATAATGTCCGTATCGTCTGTCTGATCCGACCCAATATTCCGATCAGATTCGTAGGGCACATAATTTTCAAGCCCTGCCTTCTTCAATTGACTTCGGAGACCGAATCGATAGAGCAAATCCGCCAGTTTGTCCTTGTCCGCCTCCCGGACAGCAAATTCTTCCACCGAAAGATCGGTCGGAGCGTCGCGCTTTATCAGAGAAAGCTCATATGAAAGATATGCGGTCTCCCGATCAGCGGAAAGCTTTGCGGCCAGTCCCGCGGGCAGATCGGAAATATGCTCGTAAATATCGTCAAGCGTCTTATATTTACGAACCAGATCCAACGCAGTCTTTTCTCCGACTCCCCGAACTCCCGGAATATTATCGCTCGGATCACCCATCAACGCTTTCACTGTGACAAACTCGCCGGGCAAGAGACCGTAGCGCTCAAAAAACGCGTCAGTATCGTAGATTTCGGAAGTGGCTTTACCCGCTTTCGAAACCGGCATCACAACAACGGTGCTTGAACTGATCAGTTGAAAATCATCCTTATCACCGCTCAGGATATAGACCTTTATTCCGAGCTTCTCCGCTCTTTCGGTATAAGTACCGATCAGGTCGTCCGCTTCGTAACCCGCCAGTTCATATCTGGATATGTTCATCGCGTCAAGGATTTCCTTCAGGATCGGAATCTGTACGGCAAGTTCATCCGGCATCGCCTTTCTCTTGGCTTTGTAACCATCAAACATATCATGTCGGAACGTCTTTTCCCGGCGATCGAAAAGCGCTGCGATATGAGTCGGATTAATATCTTCGACATGCTTCTGGACTGTGTTCAGAAAAGTGTTGATTGCTCCGGTCGGTGTCCCGTCCGGTGCGGTCAGATTGCTCCTTCCGGACAACGCGAAAAACGCGCGGTTGACGATACTGTTCCCGTCGATCAGAAGAATCCTTTTGTTCCCGTCAACCAACATTTAATCCTCCTTTTGCCCTTTCTCTCCTTGTTGATCGAAAAGCATATGGGCCGTGCTTATCATCAACTTGATACGGTTCAGCTGATTGGCCTCGCTCGCACCCGGATCGTAATCGATCGGGACGATATTCGATTGCGGGTATTGCTTTCTCAGTTCTTTGATCATCCCTTTTCCGGTGACATGGTTCGGAAGGCAGGCAAACGGTTGAGCACAAACGATATTCGGCACACCGCTTTCGATCAGTTCGATCATTTCCGCGGTAAGGAACCAACCTTCTCCGCAGGCATTACCGCATGACAGTACGGTTTCCGCCTTCTTGGCGAGGTGACGAATGGATACAGGAACCTGAAATTTGCCGGACCGGGCGAGCCTCTCGTTAATGTGGCTTCTGTACATCTCCATGATGTCGATCAACCGATCGGATACATAGCCGGCGAACACATTGCCGTCCAAATTTTCGGCCCGCCAGAAAGGGTTATACGCGCAATACATGAAGAAGTCCAAAAGGCCGGGCATTACGGCTTCACAGCCTTCTTGCTCGATCACTCCGATCGCATTGTTGTTTGCGTCAGGTTGGAATTTCACGAGGATTTCACCGACGATACCGACGCGGGGCTTTCTAGGAATATCAAGGAGCGGAAATGCTTCGAAAGCCTCGATCATCCGATCTGTCAACTTTCGGAACGAGAGCGCGTCCTTTTCGAAAGAGAGCTTCACCGATAATTCTTCCATCAGTTTGGCGATTTCCGCCGTCACCGCAAGGTCCGCATCCGTGTCTTTCCGACCCATCCGGTATTCTTCCGACAGCCCGTCATGTTTTGATTCCCGATTAAAGAAAGCGACCCCTTTTCGACTCCAGATACGATACAGCTCGTTTGCCGATCCGGGGATCGTTTCATATGGCCGTACTCGAAGAAGAAGCGTGGACAGTAAATCTCCGTAACATAATGCCTGCAATGCGTGATGGAGAATGGGAAGAGTAAATTTCAATCCCGGATTTTTCTCGAAATTCTGAGCAGACAGGGCGATGACCGGAACATGCTCAAGACCGGCTTCGCGAAGCGCTTTTCGAAGAAAAGCGACGTAGTTCGTCGCGCGGCATCCTCCGCCCGTTTGAGTGATCATCACCGAAGTGTTGTTCGGATCTTCTTTCCCGGAAATGAAAGCGTTGATCAGTTGCCCGACGACCATTACGGTCGGAAAGCAAGCGTCGTTATTGACGAAGCGCAGTCCGCATTCGATATCCTCGGATGTAGCTTCCTTCAAAACCTTAATGCGATACCCGGCGTTCCTGAAAATCGCTTCAATAAACTCAAATTGGATCGGTGCCATCTGCGGAGCAAGAAGAGTATGTAACTTCTTGTGTTCCTTAGTAAACGGTACACGTTGAATGGTATAACCTTTATCGGACAGTTTGACCGGAGCGGATTTGCCAGAAGCGCGCTCATCCATCGCTACTTTCAACGAGCGGATCCGAATACGCGCGGCGCCCAGATTGCTGACCTCGTCGATTTTCAATAAGGTGTATAATTTCCCCTTGGCTTCCAGAATTTCCTGAACCTGATCCGAAGTGACCGCATCCAAGCCACAGCCGAATGAGTTCAGTTGAATCAATTCAAGGTTATCCTGCTCGGTGACAAAGGCGGCGGACTCGTAGAGGCGCGTATGATACATCCACTGATCAACGACTCGGATCGGCCTTTGCAGGCGTCCCGGTCGCGCAACACTGTCCTCCGTTAAAACAGCAAGCCCTAATCCGTTGATCATCTCCGGAATGCCGTGATGGACCTCAGGGTCGCAGTGATAAGGTCTTCCGGCCAAAACAATTCCCTTATGTCCGGATCGGTTCAGATCCAATACGATCTCCTGCCCTTTTTGATAAATGTCGTCCTTGTACGCTCTGTACTCCCGGCTTCCCGCATCCACCGCGCGCAGTGCCTCATCACGGGTCACGTGGGCATAAGAAAAGACTTCCGCAAGCTTATCGGCAAGCTTGCCGGCGTTATCAAACTGCAGAAAGGGATTTAGAAAGCGGATATTACGATAAGTTATGTTTTCAACATTATTTTTGATCACTTCCGGGTACGATGCGACGATCGGGCAGTTAAAATGATTGTTGGCACCTTTGTTTTCCTCGCGCTCGTACGGTATCGACGGATAGAAAATCGTCTCCACGCCCTTATTGATCAAATCTTCGATATGCCCGTGGACCAGTTTTGCCGGGTAACAAACACTCTCGGACGGAATAGAATCCATCCCCTTCTCGAAAAGATGATGATCGGATCTCGCGGATATTTGAACGCGGAATCCGAGCTGTGTCAGTACCGTAAACCAGAACGGATAATTCTCATAGATGTTGAGCGCACGAGGGATTCCGATCGTGCCCCTCGAAGCTTTGTCCGGGGAAAGAGGCTTATACCGGAATGTCCGGTCATACTTATACTTGAACATATTCGGAAGTTTATTCTCTTCCTTGTCTTTTCCCTCCCCTCGCTCGCATCGATTCCCTGAAACGAAGCGCTCGTTATTCGAAAAGGTGGAAATCGTCAGTTTGCAGTGATTCGTACAAAGCTGACAGACAGACATCTTCGTTTCCATCTTAAATCGCTCCAGCTCTTCCTCCGACATCAGAGAAGAACGGGCGGACGGATCGGTGCACTGTTTCTTCGCAACGATCGCGGCTCCGAACGCGCCCATGAGGCCGGCAACATTCGGGCGAATCACATCGCGTTTTGATATGAGTTCAAAACAACGCAATATCGCGTCGTTTAGGAATGTGCCGCCTTGAACGACGATTCTTTCACCCAATTGGGATGTATCGCGGATCTTGATTACCTTGTAAAGTGCGTTACGAACGACGGAGTATGACAAACCGGCTGAAATATCTCCGACGGAAGCTCCTTCTTTTTGAGCTTGTTTCACCTTTGAATTCATGAAAACTGTGCATCGCGTACCCAAATCGACCGGGCTTTTCGCGGAAAGAGCCTCGATCGAAAATGTGTGAGAGTCCATTTTCAGGTTTTCCGCAAACGTCTGTATGAAGGAGCCGCATCCGGACGAACACGCTTCGTTCAGCATGATCGAATCAATGACACCATTTCTGATTCGCATGCATTTCATATCCTGACCGCCGATATCGATAATGAAGTCGACTTCCGGACAGAAGTATTTCGCGGATTGGAAATGGGCCATGGTCTCGATCTCGCCCATATCAACCCGAAGCGCCGCCCTTATGATATTCTCTCCGTATCCTGTCACACACGAATAAGCAATATAAGCCTCCTCGGGCATCTGCTGATAGAGTTCCTTCATGATCTTCACTGAGCTTTTAACGGGATTGCCCTTGTTGCCACCGTAATAGGTATAGATCATCTGGCCTTCGGAATTAATCAATACGGCCTTCGTGGTGGTACTGCCCGCATCGATGCCGAGAAAACACGGTCCCTTTTGTTTGAGAAGATCGTATAATTCCACCGTTGCCTTCTCGTGGCGATCATCAAAAGCCCGCTTCTCCTCCGCGTTCGCGAAAAGAGGCGGAATACGCGTAATATCCGGAACGAATCCGCTCTTATTCTTAAAGGACTCCATAAGTTCCCGCACCGATGTTTCTGCGCCGGAGGCTGATAAGGCCGCTCCGAGTGCGACATACAGTTGAGCGTTCTCGGGCATCCAAAAAGATTTGGCTTGATCGGCCAAGGTTCGCTCGAAGGCCTTTCTCAACTCGGAGCAAAAATATAGCGGTCCTCCGAGAAATACAATGTGTCCGCGGATCGGTCTCCCGCATGCCAAACCCGCGATCGTCTGGTTGACTACCGCTTGAAAGATCGAGGCCGCAAGGTCCGCTTTGGACGCACCCTCATTGATCAGGGGTTGGAGATCGCTTTTGGCGAAAACACCGCACCGGGAAGCGATGGTGTAAAGAGATTTATATTCTGCGGCCATATCATTGAGACCGTCGGCATCCGTCTGAAGAAGCGTTGCCATCTGATCGACAAACGCCCCTGTTCCGCCGGCGCAAGTACCGTTCATCCTCTGTTCCGGAACAGGATGCAGATAAGTGATCTTCGCATCTTCACCGCCAAGCTCAATGATTACATCGGTCTCCGGATGATATCTGCTGATCGCGCTCGTCTCAGCAATAACCTCTTGTACGAAATCAAGCCCGAGCCATCGCGCGACCGAAAGCCCGCCGGATCCTGTGATCGAAAGCGCGACGTTAGCATCCGGAAATTCGGCGTCGAAGTCCTCGAATGCCTTCAGAAGTTCTCTCTGGATATCGGAATGATGTCTTCGGTACTGCTTGTAAAGAATGTCCTCTCCGTCCAAAAGCACGATTTTAACGGTTGTTGAGCCGATATCAAGGCCCATACGAAGTTGATTTTGCATCTGTGATCCACCTTATAAAAACAATTCTACGGTTGGTCCCGGCCTACGAACGGCCGTTCCTTGTCCCGCGGTTGACTTGATCGTCTTTGATTCGCTTGGCCCCCGTTCGAGCGGTCGCGCTTGCCTGTTCACGCTCACGATCCTCACGCTCCTTGAGCGACTTTTCTTTGAGCGCGCTCATCTTCGCCCGGATATCCGTACCGGCTTTACGACCCGTTCCATCCTCGCCGAAAAGTAGTTCCTTGACATCATCACGAAGAGAGATGCAGAGAAGTTCATCCGGTATTCCGATCTTCATATCCAACACTCTCCCGAAAATATCCGTCGCCCGGAGCCGGAGCGCATCAAACGCCATCGCGACATTTCTCTCGAAACCTTCATAATCACCACTGATACCCAACAGTAACGGCAGTCCGACAAAATTGAGCCGAACATAGGGTAATCCGCGCGTAAAAACCAAGTGCAAAGCGATCAATTTCATATATGACTCCAACGCGATAAATTCTTGCGCGCAGAAAATCGCGATCGAATGATCGGGAGCGATCAACTCAACATCCGAATACTCGTTTACGAATCCGACCGACCAAAGGTAATACATTTCCCGAAAGACTTCTCTCTCGAAAATCGTGTACTCTGCCGCAAGCGGGCGAGCCAACAAAACGTCTCTTTTTCCGAAAAGAAACTGCAGGTAATCCTTCTCAAGATGAGCCGGAACTCCGGCCCATTTGCAGTATGCGGCTATATCCCGTGCATTGAACAAATAGTGCGCCATTTGTGTCCCTCAACCCTTCGCGGTACAGACTAAGATTATAACATAATCCGAGTATGAGAAAAACGATAGAGACGGATCGTGAATCCCATAAAATAAAAAAACCGCTTCGTTCTTGAGCGAAGCGGTTTCATGGATGCAGTTAAGAGATGTCGAGGATTATACTTCCGCAACATCCTCGGCGGCACCGAACAGATTAAGTCTGAACAATAGAGACTCATCTTCGGGGTTTGCGCAATAGATTTTTGCGTTTACCAATTTCCCGCCCTCAATCAGCTTAACAAGTCCGGTAATCTGGCTAAGCTTGCTTTTAAGATTGAAGCGGTCATTCTCATCCGTGATCAGCATAACATCGCCCTTACATGAATCAAGGGCCTTCATAAAAGCGTGGATGTCAACGTTGTTCAAATTAAATGCCTTCATGCTTCATACCTCCTTTTATTTTCGAGTCTTGATAAGACCCGGTTTGATGGATTAAACAGTAACCGACCACCAATTCGGTCAAGATGATTATAGCACGCGAAACGTTTTGTTGCATAGATGCCTTTGTACACATTACACATATGTTAGACGTCTATTTTGTGCTGTATGCACAATTTCTGCCTTGGTTTTCATTCCGGAACCGCGCGACACAGAAAGAAACTCCCTTAACCGATCGAATCGGGTCAGTCCGGTCGATAAGAATCCAATTCTCCGCTACGTCCAGATTTTCGAAAAAAGCATCTGCCTCATACTCTGCGTCGATTTGCGTAATAATCGCCTCATCGCAGTACGGAAGCAGTAACCGGTATACCTCTTCTCCACCGATGACAAAGACCACCTCCTCCATGTGCCGATGGAGATATTCCTTAACCTCGGAAAAGGAGTGAAGAACGACGGCACCGGAGATTTCCAATCCCGGATCTCTGCTTAATACAATGTTTTGTCTGCCCGGTAACGGACGCCGTCCGGGAAAAGTATCCAAGGTCTTGCGACCGTAGATGATAGTATTTCCGATTGTATATCTTCGAAAAACATCCTTCTGGTCTTCCGGAAGTGAAACCAGTAAACGGCCATTATTTCCGATTGCCCAATTTCGATCCACGGCGGCGATCGCGATCATTCGTTCCTCCTTTCTCACACGGCGACGGGGATCCCCGTGATCTTAGGTCCGTAACGGTATTCGGAAAGCCTGACATTCTGAGTCGTAAATGAATAGAAATTCTGAACATCGGGATCAATAATCAACTTGGGAGCGGGATACGTCGGACGCTTGATCAACTCCTCCACGATCGGAATATGACGGTCATAGATATGAGCATCCGCAATAACATGAACCAATTCACCCGGCTCATATCCGCAGGCTGCCGCCATCATGGCAAGAAGTGCCGCGTATTGGCACACGTTCCATCCGTTGGCAACCAGCATATCCTGAGAACGTTGGTTCAGAATTGCATTAAGTTTTTTACCGGTAATATTAAATGTTACCGAATATGCGCAAGGATAAAGATTCATCTCATGCAGGTCGGCATGTACGAAAATATTCGTCAACATCCTTCGGCTGTAAGGATTATTGGTCAGATCGTACAGAACCCGGTCGACTTGATCAAATAAGCCTTCCTTGTATTTGTGTTTCACGCCGAGTTGGTATCCGTAAGCTTTGCCGATGGAGCCCGACTCATCCGCCCAAGAATCCCAAATATGACTGTTCAAATCGTGAACATTGTTGGATTTCTTCTGCCAAATCCAGAGAATCTCGTCAAGAGCGGCTGAAAAATTGATATAGCGTTGAGTCAGTATCGGAAACTCATCGGACATATCATACCGGTTAACGACACAAAAACTTTTCATCGTGTACGCAAACGATCCATCCGACCATTTGGGGCGAACGCGCTCGTTTTCGGTCGAAAAGCCTTCGTTCAGAATTTGCTTGCAATTGGAAATAAAAATATCATCCGCTCTGCTCACTTGATCCTCCGTGCCCTGCATACTGAATCTGTACTTCAATATTAGCACAAGGAAACATCATTTCCACGGTAAGTCCTTCATTTTGCGTTTCCATCTCATCCGATGAAGTTTTCTCTTGATGAAAGAAGAGGTCCCGTCAAACATTGTTTTCCCGAAGAAAATAAACACATTTAAAAGAGAAATCAGGATTGCCGCCCGAATCGGCCAATTCGAAAAGATAAACATCAGCATGTATATTGCAGCATTTGCGATTCCGATATACTTCATCTTGACAGGGATGAAGAAAAACAGGCGGATTTCAAAATCAGGATTCAATATTGCAAAAGCAAACAAGATCGAAAGATTCAGGTACGTGTTCGTCGTGCTTCCCAGAATAAGGCCGCCGATGATCGTAAAAAGTACGCCGCTGAAATAGAAAAGGTTAAATTTGAGAACGCCCCAGTATTGCTCCAGAAATGTTCCCATCAACCAGAACAAATAAAGCGCGAAAAAAATGAAAATGGGATGAGAAAAGGGCGGTATTATTATAAACGAAATGATTCTCCATATCTGACCGGAGAAGATAGCGTCCCTGTCAAAGATGAACTGACCGATCAATCCTTCTTTTCCGGTCAACATGAAAATATAATCCAACACATAAAGTATCGCCATCGCAATGACGATGCTCTTGATGAGTTGGGGGATCCCGGAACCGGAATATTTATACAGAAATCGTTTGATTTTTTTGTTGATCGTCCCCATAAATAACCTCTCGAAAAGAAAACACCCCATGACCATGATTGGAATCACGGTCATGGGGCTGATGGTCGGAGTGAGAAGACTTGAACTTCCGGCCTCTTGGTCCCGAACCAAGCGCTCTACCACCTGAGCCACACCCCGAAACGACGTTTCCTATCGTTGACCAATAGAATTTTACTCGTTATGGGGCAAACTGTCAACGCGATAATTACAGTGTTTGATGGTGAATGATTTTATCCGAAATTTCTCGTAAAAGCATCTCTGCTACGGCATCAATCGCCATCGTGCCAAGGTCTCCCTCGTAGCGGGAACGAACGGATAATGTACCGTCCTCCACTTCCTTATCACCGATTACAAGCATATACGGAGCCTTCTCGATCTGAGCCTGACGAATCTTCTTTCCGATCTTTTCTTCCCGGAGATCCACCTCAACCCGAAGACCTTTGCCGATTAAATCTGCGGCGATCACTTTCGCCGCATCGGCATGTTTATCCGAAATCGGAAGAATTCGTGCTTGCTCCGGTGCCATCCACAAGGGCAATGCTCCGGCATATTTTTCAAGAAGAAGCGCAAGCGTCCGCTCGTAACATCCGATGGATGTACGATGAATGATATAAGGATATTTCTTCTGTCCGTCGCTGTCGGTGTACTCCATACCAAAGAGCTTTCCCTGTTGAAAATCGATCTGAATCGTTACCAGTGTGTCTTCTTTTCCCCATACGTTCTTGGTTTGAATATCCAGCTTAGGGCCGTAGAATGCCGCTTCACCGTCCGCTTCCTTGTAGTTTAATCCGAGATCATTCAGGATCCGTCGCATCTGGTCTTGAACGGCTTCCCATTCTTCGGCTGTTCCGACATATTTCTCCTTATTGTTGATATCCCATTTCGAAAAGCGGTATGTAACATCTTCCAACAGGCCGACGGAGTCCAGAATGTACGTCGCCAGATCCAACGCTCCTTTGAATTCGGGCTCAAGTTGTTCCGGTGTGCAAATCAAATGTCCCTCGGAGATCGTGAATTGGCGAAGTCGGATCAACCCGTGCATCTCCCCGGAGGACTCATTACGAAACAGAGTCGATGTCTCCGCATACCGTATCGGAAGGTCACGATAGCTCCTGGACTCATTCAGGTAAGCATGATACTGGAACGGGCAGGTCATCGGTCGGAGTGCGTAGATCTCCGAATCGTCCGCGTCCGGATCTCCGCGCTCAAGTGCGGAAGTATCCCCCATCAGAAACATTCCGTCGCGATAGTGATACCAGTGTCCGGAGATTTTATACAAATCGGATTTTGCCAGGAAAGGAGTCCGGGTATACTGATAGCCTCGTTTGATCTCCTCGTCCTCGACAAAGCGTATCAGAGTCTGAAGTACTCTCGTGCCCTTCGGAAGCATGATCGGAAGACCCTGTCCGATACATTCGGCAGTTGTAAAATACTTGAGTTCACGACCGATTTTATTGTGATCTCGCTTCTTTGCCTCTTCGATACGGTTCAGGTGTTCTTTCAGGAGCCCTTTATCCGGAAAACTCGTTCCGTAAATCCTCCGAAGCATTTTGTTTTTTTCGCTTCCGCGCCAGTACGCCCCCGCGACCATAGTCAACTTATATGCCTTGACCTCGCCTGTGCTTTCCAGATGAGGTCCGGCGCACAGGTCGGTGAATTCGCCCTGTCGGTAAAAAGAGATTTCCGCGTCTTCCGGAAGATCGTCGATTAACTCCACCTTATAGGGCTCATTCATCTGCTCCATCATCTTTCTGGCTTCGACTCGAGGCAATACAAAACGCTCGACCGGGAGATTCTCACGGATGATTTTTGACATCATGTCCTCGATTTTTTCAAGATCTTCCTTATTAAAGGTCTCATCACGATCAAAATCGTAATAGAAACCGTCATCAATTGCCGGTCCGATCGCAAGCTTGGTATCCGGCCACAGCCGCTTCACCGCCTGAGCCAAGATATGCGAACTGGTATGCCGATAGCTTGTTCTTCCCTCTTCACTGCTAAAATCAAACATATCATTTCCTCCTTCATAAATACAAAAAAACCACGCATTCCATCCCCTCTGGGGTGCTGGTCGCACGGTTCCACCCAAATTGCGTCTATTAAACGCCTCTTCATTATCGCGTTAACGCCGCCTGCGTCCTCGGTTAATCACACTCCGTGTTTTCCCGGGCAACTCAAGGGGGGTACACTCGACTGCTGATTCGCGAGGACTTCCAGCCATTGATCCTCTTTCTCTGTCGATCCATTCAATCGGTGCATATCCCTGTCATCGTCTTTATTATGTTGGTTAGTCTACTCCAAATAAAAAAGAAATGCAATATCGCGGTTCATATTGTTTCTCAGGCATCAGAAACTGCAATTAAACTACAATCATGTCCTTAATGGCATCGAATCGACCCTGCTTGATCCCCGGAACCTTCATAATATCCTCAATTTTCTCAAAAAGTCCGTGTTCCGATCGATATCTGATAATCGCCGCTGCGGTAACCTCCCCGACTCCGGACAGACGCATTAAAGCATCTTCATCCGCGGAATTGATATTAATCTTGCCGCTTGACTCCGCATCCTGTGAGTATTCTGAACCATCGTCATCTTCTCTTCCCCAGATGTATTGATTCACATCTTCGCGAAAGAATCCCGATGACGGCAATTTCACCCGGACGCTCTCGCTCGTATTTTCTTCTGTTATTGACGGAATATATATGGAGACCGGTTGATCCAGACAGTACACCATGTTGATGTTCTCAGATGCAGCGTCGGGACAAAGTCCCCCTGCCATATCGACGAGTTGAAAAAGAAATGTATTCCGAGCTACATAATATACTCCCGGCATTGCTACGGAGCCACAGATATAGACCGGAATCGGCTGATTCTGATCTATTACTGATTCTTCGGCTACGGACGACACCGCTATATCGGTCTGCTCGCGAGATACCTCCTCAAATTGTGAGGCATTGCCAAGGGAATCCGTCTCATGCTCGCTCGGCCCGGCTTGACGATACACGACGGAAGGTGGAGCTTTGGTTTCAAAATACAACCGAATACAACACGCGGTGAGTCCGACAGACGCCGCGATCAGAATACCCAGTGTTCTCTTCCTTGAAGACTCCATAGCATATGTACTCCCCCGATCACGATCAGTGTACCAAATTAAGATTTTTCGAGAGTTGAAAAATCCGACATATGCTCGATAATCCGTCAGAGACAGTAATCGAAAACAGACCTATTCCGGTTTCTCGGAGTCCGATGAAATAATCGTATTATCCTCCGGCCGTGTATTCCAAAGTTTCTCCAGGCTGTAATTGGAGCGCTCTTCGGGGTGGAAAACATGAACCACAACATCCTTATAATCCAAAAGAACCCATCTGGCCGTTGACATCCCCTCGATATGGTCCGGAGAGATTCCGTGAGAATCCTTCATAACGAATGATACCTCTTCTGCCAGTGATTTAACGTGCGTCGTCGATGTGCCTGATGCAACGATAAAGTAATCCGCAATGATCGTTTTCTGTGCGACCGGAATAATTTCGACATCGACCGCCTTCTTGTCAGTTAGGATCTCGGCGATTTTTTCACTTGAAGTTTTAGGGTCCATTTTTTCCTCCTTAAGGTTTGTAATTTCTTTTGTTGTTAGATCTTGTAGCGCCTCTTCCGCATATTTGTGAAAAACCATTCCTTCATGAACGAGGCATTTTTTGATAGCTGTAAGACACTCAATCATAGCGGCGTTAAGATCCGTTTCCGCTAAACGTCGAATCTCTTTGAGATCACTGAACTTGCGCGCAGGCTCAAGTTTGTCCGCTAAGAAAACGATCTTCTCTATATCCGTCATTCCATGTCGTCCTGTTGTATGATAATTGATTGCGTTCAATATCTCCTTATCGTCGACATGATAACGTTCAATGGCATATTGCGCACCGGCGGGTCCGTGGATCATTCCGTCGACGGGCGGTTCGATATAATAATCGTGACCCAGCATCTCAATTTGCTCCGGTTCCGACAGTTCTTTAGCGCAATCATGAAGCAGTCCGGCGATCGCCGCCTTATCCGGATCGGTTCCGAAGCGAATCGCATATCGCGCCGAAAGGACGGCTGTGTTTAAACTGTGCAAGAGTCTCTTCTCGGAAATTTCCAAAAACATGATTCTGCAAAATTCGACAATCCTCTCATACGTATGATCGCTCAACCTGTCGAACGGTCGATCTGCGGGATATAAGTCATGATCCGCGACAAATTCGGCCGCAGCCGCCGGCAGATTTGAATAATCGCGAGATTTTCTAATTTCTCTCGACGAAACGTCAACGGGTTCAATCGTGAAATAATCAACATTCCCTCCGTACATTCGCTCAAGCTCCGAAGCCTTATTCCGAGTTTCTTCGATCCGGTACCCGGGACGCTCGGCGACCAGAAGCGTGGCATTTGTCATGATTTCCCGCGGTCGATGCCATTTATCAAACTCGAAAAGGACATCGGATCCGCAGACTAAAAATAGTCTGTCATGAGCCGAGAGGGATTCTGCTTGCCGGATCATATTCAAGGTATCCAAGGTGTATGATATCTGATTGTTTTTCACTTCAATCGGAGAAACCGTACAATTCGGTATTTCCGACAGAGCGGATCGAGTCATGTAATATCGATACGGAAACAAAGAAACCGCGCGGTAGTTTTTTAGAACGGGAACTCCGGTCGGAACAACGATCAACCGATCGATCGACCCACAGGATAAAGCGCCGCGAATAACCGCCATATGGCCGTTATGAAAGGGATCAAAAGCTCCCCCGTATACTCCGTAATTCAAATCTTATTCTCCGTTTGACCGATATCATTCCGATAGTGCATATCGCGGAACCATATCCCGCGCACCCCTTCATAAGCCGAATCGATCGCCTTTTCGGTCGTTTCCGCGTCTGCGTAAACACATAGTACACGCCCGCCGTTTGTCAGATATTTCCCGTCAGACAGTCTGGTTCCCGCATGAAAAACCAGTTTACCGCAAGTTTCGATACCCTCGATTTCATATCCCTTTTGATAAGAGTCGGGATAACCGCCGGAGGCCATCACCACACAGCAAGAGGCCCCCGCTTTAAAAACCAGTTTGATCCGGTCCAAAGTATGATCGACACAGGCCTCGAATACTTCCATCAAATCATTTTGAAGCCGCGGTAGGATCGCTTGAGCTTCGGGGTCGCCGAAGCGCGCATTGTACTCAATGACCTTCGGACCATCACGGGTAAGCATCAAGCCGAAATAAATCACACCCGCGAAGGGAGCTCCCTCTTCCTTGAGCGCTGCGATCGTCGGTCGGATAATGGTTTCAAGGATCCGGTGCTCTTCTGCTTCGGTCAGATCCGCTCCGGGAGTGATTGCTCCCATTCCGCCGGTATTCTTGCCTAAGTCACCGTCAAGGGCGCGCTTATGATCTCTGGAGGAAATCATCGGCAATACCGTATCTCCGTCCGAAAATGCCAAAATCGTTAATTCGGGACCTTCCAGGCACTCCTCGATCAGAACGCGATCACCCGCGTTTCCGAATTTCTTTTCCGAAAACATCGCGCGTATCGCGTCCTCTAATTCCATGCGATCTCCGGCAATGATCACACCCTTTCCGAGTGCGAGTCCGTCCGCCTTAACGACTGCGGGCAGGGTGATTTCGCTGGCGTAAGAAAGAGCATCGCTTTCCTTTTCGAAAAGTCGATACTTCGCGGTCGGTATGTTATATCGAACCATGAGATCTTTGGAGAATGCCTTTGAAGATTCGATTCGCGCAGCGGCGGCACTCGGACCAAATGCGCGAATGCCCTGACTTTGTAAGCGATCAACCAAGCCCAGAGCCAATGGATTTTCAGGGGCAACCATAACAAAATCAATATTCTCTTCAACCGCGAACCGGGTAATGCCTTCTACATCATCCGCCGTTATCGGTACGCAGGTCGCAAGACCTGCTATCCCACCGTTTCCGGGTGCACAGAAAAGTTCCGTTACTCTTTTACTCTGCTTGAGCTTCCAACAAATCACATGCTCTCGTCCGCCCGATCCGATTACCAATACTCTCATCGTTCTCTCCGTGTTCTCCGTATTAATGTTTGAAATGACGCTCTCCGGTAAACACCATTGATATGCCGAATTCATCGCATGCGTCAATCGACTCCTGGTCTCTTTTTGACCCGCCGGGCTGAACGATCGTCGTAATGCCCGCTTCGTGAGCGACATCGACTACATCCCGGAACGGAAAAAACGCATCGGAACCCAGAACCGCGCCGCATGCCTTGTCTCCCGCGAAGTCCAGCGCAATTTGCGCGGCGCCGACTCGATTGGTTTGACCCGGTCCGACGCCAAGAGTCTGAAGGTCTTTTACCACTACAATTCCATTTGATTTGACATGCTTGACCACCTTCATCGCAAATTCCATGTCCGCGGAAAGATCTTTGTTTGGCAATGCTTTCGTGACAACGCGGGAACCTTCCTTTGAAATTACGTTTCGATCATGTTCCTGGACCAGAAGCCCGCCGACAACGCGCTTATAGTTCAATTCCTCAGCCGGTATCGGCTTTGAAACATCCGGAAGGATCAATACACGGAGGTTCTTCTTGGCGCATAGGATTTCTCTGGCTTCTTCCGTGTAGGACGGCGCAACAATCACCTCAAGGAAGACCTTGCTCATTGCTTCGGCGGTATTCGCATCGATCTCGCGGTTCGCCGCGACAATGCCGCCGTAAATCGATACGGAGTCCGCTTCATATGCTTTCGTCCACGCATCAAATATCGTATCACCGGAACCCACCCCGCAAGGATTGGCATGTTTAACCGCGACCACCGTCGGGTCCGAAAATTCTTTCAGGCAACAGATTGTAGCATCCGTATCCGCGATATTATTATACGAAAGTTCTTTTCCGTTGATTTGCTCCGCTTTTGCCAAAGACCCGGCAACCGGGAGCGCACTCTGGAAAAAGGTTGCCTTTTGATGCGGATTTTCGCCGTAACGCATCTCCGAGACCCGATCGAACGTGATCGTATACGGCGAAGGGAGAGTCTTGTCCTCGGATACACCGAGAAAATACGAGGCAATCAAAGCGTCATAGGCGGCCGTGTGCTCGAAAACCCGCTTCGCGAGGCGAAAGCGCGTCTCGTATGTAGTATCGCCGGTTTCTTCGATTTCATTCAAGACAATTCCATAATCCGAAGGATCGGTGATGACCGTTACATCATGATGATTTTTTGCGGCCGCGCGAAGCATCGAGGGACCGCCGATGTCGATGTTTTCGATACATTCTTCAAAAGTCACACCCGGCTTCATAACGGTCGCCTTAAATGGATAAAGGTTCACCACGATCATATCGACAAGGCCGATTCCGAGCTCACGGACTCGATTCATATGCTCTTCGTTATCACGGATCGCAAGGATACCGCCGTGGAGCAGCGGATGCAGTGTTTTAACGCGCCCGTCAAGACATTCGGGGAAACCGGTGACCTCCGAGACCTCTCGGCACGGAACGTTTTCCTTCTCGAGAAGCTTCGCGGTCCCGCCGGTCGAAAGAATTTCAATGCCGAGCGAGACCAGTTTGCGCGCGAATTCCGCGATCCCCGTTTTGTCCGAAACACTGATAATAGCTCTCCTGATCATAGGTTTTCCTTTCCGGCGGTATCCTGTTCCGCCAATACCGTTACGATATTATCAACAATTTGAATCCTGTTATCCGCAATTAACCGGATGACTTCCGGTAGAAGGACTTGCTCACACTCGGTCATGATCCTCTGCTGGAGTGACTCCGCAGTATCGTCCGGAAGAACCTCCGCGGCCTTTTGCGAAATGATCGGTCCTTCATCATAATTCTCATTCACAAAATGAACGGTCGCTCCCGATACCTTAACTCCTCGGGCCAAAACGGCTTGATGCGGTTTGATTCCATACATTCCCGGGCCGCAAAAAGAGGGAATCAGAGCCGGGTGAACGTTTATGATTCTATTTGTGTAATGACGAGTTACCTTCGGACCCAGAAGCGATAAAAAACCCGCCAAAACAACCAGCTCGGCTTTGCTTTCGATGAGCGCGGAGAGCACTTCAGCATCATATTCTCCGCCGCCTGAATAATTTTTGCGCGAAAAGACACGGATCGGTATTCCCTCCGCTTCTGCCCGTTTGATTGCGAATGCACCGGGATTCGAAGAAATAACAAGCGAAATCCGAACCCCCGGAAGCCTGCCGTCCCGGATCTGATCAATGATTGCCTGAAGATTGGTTCCTCCGCCGGATACCAGAACCGCTATGTTCATTTCTTGTTACTTCCCTCCCGATAAGTAGCGGAGAGCGTTTCGCAAACAGATTCGGGAACACCTGCCGGGAATTCACCGTCGAAACAAGAGGCGCAATGACCGCATAGGATTCCTTCCGTGGATTTCTTTAATCCCTCAAGGCTTACATATGCCAGAGAGTCTGCACCGATCTCTCTTCCGATCTCCACCACCGAGCTCCGTCTTGCGGTTAATTCATCTTGGTTCGAAGCGCTCACGCCGTAATAACAGGGGAAACGAACCGGCGGTGACGCGACACGCAGGTGCACTTCCTTCGCTCCCGCTTCTCGCAAGATCGCGATATTATTCCGGGTCGTTGTTCCGCGAACGATTGAGTCATCAACAATAACGATACGCTTACCCTTAACCTCGGATTTCAACACGGAAAATTTCAACTTGACAGACATTTCCCGTTGGAGCTGAGTTGCCTGAATAAAGGTCCTCCCGATATATCGGTTCTTCAATAAAGCAGAGCCGTACGGAATACCGCTTTCAAGCGCATAGCCCATAGCGGCCGCAACCCCGGAGTCGGGTGCCGCAACAACGACATCACAATCGCAGGGAGCCTCTCTCGCGAGCGCTTTTCCGGTGTTCACACGTGACTGGTGGATACTGGCTCCGTCCAAAACACTGTCCGGTCGCGCAAAATAGACAAATTCAAAAATACACAACTTGCCGTTACGGTGTGCCGTTTCCTTCGGCACAAAATAACGTGAACTCATACCGTTCTCGGAAATGGTCACCACTTCGCCGGGAAGCACATCCCTGACAATCTCGGCACCGATCGAATCCAACGCACAACTCTCAGATGATAATATGTAACTACTGTCCTTTTTACCGATGATAAGCGGACGGATACCCAGCGGATCCCTGAATCCGATCAGACGATCATCAGTCATGATTACGGTGGAATACGCACCCTTTATTTCTCCCATCATTTGTAAAATAGCATCTTCGATACAATCGGATGAAATACGATTACGGGCCAACAGAGAAAGCAAGACCTCAAAATCGGCCGTCGTCTGAAATATGGCGCCGAGCTCTTTAAGTTGATTACGAATCTCCCCCGCGTTAATAATCGCGCCGTTTGTTGCTATTGCAAGTTGCCCGGCCTTTGATTTGATTTGCATGGGCTGGATCACGTCAGATCCGGATTCATCCGAATCCGGAAAACGGACATGTCCAACAGCAGCATGTCCTGTCATTAACCCGAGATGAAGGTCGTCAAAAACATCAACGACCAATCCGGCACCCTTATGTCCGAGAAACTGGCCGCCGTGATTGACAACGATTCCCGCGGACTCCTGGCCCCTGTGTTGTAACGAAAAAATCCCGTAATAGGTAATACGCGCCGCTTCATGAAGAACCTTTTGCGTATCGAAAATCCCGAATACGCCACATTCTTCCACCCATTTCTCTTGCTTCATCCTCATTCTCCGATCGTTGATAACTTATCTTTCAGTCTTTCGTTCCGAAGCTCAACCGACATTTCAAGTTCCTTCTTATATTGTGTCAATCGATCCTCGAGCGCATCATCAGAAACGGAAAGGATTTGAGCGGCCAGGATCGCGGCATTCGCGGCCCCGTCGATCGCTACCGTCGCGACGGGAACGCCCGAAGGCATCTGAACGATCGCGTACAGAGCATCAACTCCGGACAGCGCGCCGGTCTTACACGGAACTCCGATCACGGGAAGTGTGGTAAACGCCGCAATCACGCCCGGCAGATGAGCGGCCAATCCGGCCGCAGCAATGATCAAGCCGAAACCGGATTGCCGGGCTGTACGGGCTAACTCAGCGGCCTTATTCGGTGAACGGTGAGCGGAACAGACCTGAGCTGTAAATGGTATATGGAATTTATCCAACAGTTTAAAACAGGGCTCCATCATCGGAAAATCCGAGTCACTGCCCATGACCACGAGAACTTTTTTTAACGACATCATTTACCTCCCGGAAGCGTCATACTTCCTGTGAAAAATATAGCAATCTAATAACGTCACGTCAATTCGAATCCGCTATTCGGGATCATCAGACCAGCGCAATTTCTTCATAACCCGATAATACTCTTCAGACCCGGGTTCGTAAGGCTTCGGACAATAATCATTACCCGGAAATGTTGAAGTCATGGAATACGGAATAACATTCAGCCGTATGTTGATCAGTTCCCCGAGATCGACAGTAAAAATACACTGAACAATAGCGGTGTCGGGATCTGTAAGCCACGGCTGACCTCCGAAAACGAAATTTGACAGGCTGTAAAGAATATACTTACCGTTATAGTATTCGATCGGTTGAAGGCGATGCGGATGATGACCGACATAAATATCCGCACCGTGATCAATAATATCATGCGCCATCTTCACCGCGACCGACTCCGGCTCATACATCCGCTCCACTCCGGTATGGACCGTAATGATAACGATTTCACAGCCCTCTTCGCGCATTTTGTCGATTGCATCGTAAATCGGTTTCATTTGGTACGGGAAATTGAACCCGGCCATTCCGATTTTGACTCCTTCGGTTTCATAATAGGCAAAGGTTTTATTATCGCTCCAATAAATGCCAGCGGCATCCAGGGCATCCTTTGTATCTTTCAGCCCTCGGTCCCAATAGTCGTATGTATGGTTATTCGCCAGATTGACTGCTTCTACTCCTCCGAGCGACAGGATTTCCGTATATTCCGGTTTGCCCTTGAATACGATTTCTTTCTCTCGAAAAGTATTCGAATCCGTTAACGGACCTTCTAAGTTCGCCAAAGTCAGGTGATCGGATTTCAATAGATCCGAAACGTTCCGGAACGGATATACGTAATCATCTCCGACCACTTTGTTAAAACTGAAGTCAGCTGAAATGACATCCTTATTCTGACCGAGCGTAGTATCGCCTAAAAAGCTGATCACTATATCTTTTGCCGTCGGCGTCGGTGACGGCGTCGGTGTTGAAGTCGGTGTAGGAGTCGGTGACGGCGTCGGAGTCGAAGTAACCGAAGTTGCATTCATCGTCGGATTCATAAATTCGTTCGGATTAATCACCATCGAACTCGACACACCCGTGCCGAAACCAGCGCAGGAAGAAGCCATAAGCGACAGCGAAAAAAGAAATATGATCCATCCCGGTCTAGCCTTCATTCAAATAAGTCCCATCCCCGATTCTATTAACCGTTCATGTTGATCGATACAATTACTATTATAACCTATTTACTCTGCATGCGCCCCAAAACGGAAAAGGTGTAAGGAAATCTAAATATACGAACAAACGAAGCGCAAATAAGCAACCGTACAGTTCACATCTTTGTGGCGCTCCGTTCAAAATGGATATGTCAAAAGATCAACGCACGACATCGATTATATCATTTTTTGAGCCAGCAATAGCTTTGATAGTATAGATTTCACGAGATTTTCCTTTCGATAATCTGTTTGACAATTTGCTCCGTTCGCCGACCTATTAACATTTATGACACACTAATTTTACAAAAACAATCGTACATTACTATGGCTTTTGATATTTAAAACGGGCATAATTTAGGTAGAGTTAAGACTAAAGAAAGGGGCGATCAAGATGGCAAGAATCGAAAGGGTCGTTGAAAAAATTGATAAGCTTGGGAAAAAACAGAATCTTGGCGCTCTGGTCAAGATGAAGGATGATCCGGACGATGAGGTAAGAGTGGCAGTCGCTCTGGCTCTCGGACAGATTAAGACGTATGATTCAGGAATGCAACTCATCCCTCTGTTGCGGGACAGCGCACCGGCAGTCAGAGCAGCCGCAGCAGAATCGGTCGGACTGATAAACGCCAAGCACTGTGAAGAATATGTCAAGAAGCTTGCATACGCAGACTCGGATCCGTCAGTTCGCCAGACCGCAAGAGAAGCATTGGACAAGATCAGAACCCGCGTAATTTGACGGTTATTCGTCCGTAAATACAAAGTCGGTCCACAATCTTAACGATTGGACCGACTTTTTTATGGCATCACTTGATGCCCGGATTCAGTCTTTCTTCGCGACTACTTCTCCCTGTTTCTTATAAATGCTGTTTGCCGGCACAAATCCTCTGACCATCGACAGCGGATAAACAATTGTGTTCCTTCCGATAATCGAAGCCGGATTGAGAACACTGCCACATCCGATTTCCGTGAAGTCGCCCAATACCGCCCCGAATTT
>JAAYIQ010000035.1 GCA_012523365.1 Clostridiaceae bacterium | reverse complement strand
AGCGGAGTCCGCGCCGTCCTGATCGGGGAGAGCCTGATGCGCGAATCCGCAGAACCCACCCGCGTCGAAGAAAAAATCAAAAGCATGACCGAATTCATCCCGGTCCGGGACGATCCGGATCGTCTGGAAAGAAAAGAGGCACACAATGAACGAAAATAATAGCGGAAGATACGGACCTTACGGAGGCAGATACTCCGGCGAGACCCTGATGCATGCGCTCCGGGAGCTGGAAGACGCTTACCGCAAAGCGCAGAAGGATCCCGCTTTTGGCGAAGAATACTCGCGATTCCTCCGGGAATACGCCGGTCGCCCTTCCCTTCTCTATTACGCGGAGCGAATGAGCCGCGACTTGGGCACCACCGTCTACTTGAAGCGCGAGGACTTGAACCACACCGGTGCCCATAAGATCAATAACGTGCTCGGCCAGGCGCTTCTGGCGATGCGTATGGGCAAGAAACGCCTGATCGCCGAGACCGGAGCCGGTCAGCATGGCGTCGCCACCGCGACGGCCGCCGCGTATTTCGGCCTCGAGTGCGACGTTTTCATGGGAAAAGAAGACATGATCCGCCAGTCGCTCAATGTCTACCGGATGGAGCTTCTGGGCGCGACCGTACACGAGGTCACCGACGGCACCGCGACGCTCAAGGACGCGACAAGCGAGGCTCTGCGCGAATGGTCCCGCCGCGTCGAAGACACCTTCTACGTGATCGGCTCGGTCGTCGGTCCGCACCCGTACCCGGAGATCGTCCGCGACTTCCAACGTGTCATCGGAGACGAGATCCGCGCCGAGATGCTCGAAAAGCACGGCCGCCTCCCCTCCGCCCTTCTGGCCTGTGTCGGCGGCGGCAGTAACGCAATGGGAACTTTCTATCCTTTCATCGGGGATCCGTCCGTCCGACTCATGGCGGCGGAGGCCGGCGGCGAAGGTGTCGATTCCGGTCGCCACGCCGCGACCGTAGCCGCCGGAACGACCGGCGTCTTTCACGGTATGAAATCACTGTTTCTTCAGGACGACGAAGGACAGATCACTCCCGTCTATTCGATATCGGCCGGAATGGATTATCCGGGCATCGGTCCGGAGCACGCGTACCTGCATGACACCGGGCGCGCCGAGTATTTTTCGATCACCGACGACGAAGCCGTCGACGCCTTTGAATACTTGAGTCGCATGGAAGGCATTATCCCCGCGATCGAAAGTTCCCACGCCGTCGCGCTCCTTACGAAGATGAAATCCGGGTTTACCCCGGACGACACAGTCGTCATTACAATATCCGGCCGCGGCGATAAAGATGTCGAAGCGATCGGCAGATACCGCGGAAAAATTCGCTGAGGAGGTTACCATGTCAAAAGAAAACATCATCGATACTGCCTTCCGGAGGCTTCGCGCGGAAGGGAAGAAGGCCTTCATTCCCTTTGTCACGGCCGGAGACCCGAATATTGAGGCCACTGCGCTGATTGTAAGAGAAATGATCCGGAACGGTGCCGATCTCGTCGAAATCGGGGTACCATATTCCGATCCTTCGATGGACGGGCCGGTCATCATGCGCGCGGATCGCCGCGCGCTGGAATCCGGTACCCGTTTGCGTGACATTTTTCGAGTGGTCCGGGAATTATCCGCCGATTTTCCGGAAATCCCCTTTCTCCTTCTCCTCTACTTCAATTCCGTTTTTGTGTACGGGATCGAGCGCTTCTTCTCGGAGGCCGAAGAGGCAGGCATCTCCGGACTGATTATTCCCGATCTTCCGATCGAGGAGCGCGCGGAGGCACAACCGGCTGCTTCCGCACACGGGATTTACCTGATCTCAATGGTCGCCCCGACCTCCCTGGAACGTGCGGAGCGTATCTGCAAAGAAGCAGAAGGTTTTCTCTACTGTGTCACCAGCCTCGGTGTGACCGGAGTGCGCAAAGAATATCAGACATCCTTTCAAGAATATTTCGAGAGACTCGACTCCTTTTCGAATATTCCCAAATGTGCGGGTTTCGGGATATCCGACCCGGAACAGAAGCGCCAAATCGAACAATATTGCGACGGGACGATCGTCGGTTCGGCAGTAGAGCGAAAGATTGAAGCAGGTATCGAGCAAGGTCTGGACGAGGCCCGGATCGCACGAAGCGTCGGTAATCTGGTCTTTGAATTTACGGGAGGAAAATAACGTGATTTATCCGTCTTTTGATGAGTTCAACACGCTTTCGAAAAACGTCGGGATTATTCCGGTTCTGCAGAAAATTCCCGCGGATCTCATGACTCCGATTTCCGTCTTCCGCACATTCGGCCGTTCCCCCAAAAGCTTTCTTCTCGAAAGTGTCGTAAACGGCGAACGTTGGGCCCGATACTCGATCATGGGCAGGAATCCCTTTCTGGAATACTCGGCGGATCCCTCGGAGACGCGCTTTCTTATGAACGGGAAAGTGTACCCGACCGACATCCTCGGAGATACGCCGATCGAGCAAATCCGGGAACTGTGCGCTCGATTCCATTCCGGTCGATTCTCGTATCTCGATCACTTCTATTGCGGCCTTTTGGGTTATTTCAGCTATGATTTTGTTCGTTTTTCCGAAAAGTTGCCCGACAACAATCCGGACCCGGAAGGAATGCCGGACTGTTCACTTATGGCTCCCTCCGAGGTCATCGTTTTCGACCACCTGAAGAATGAGGCCTCCGTTATCGTCAACGTCCTCTCCGACGGGGGTGCGGATTCCTATTCGGACGCCGTCGCCCGCATCGGTAAAATCATATCGGAGATCGAACATCCCGATCCGATTCCGCCGTCGGCCATCCATCCGTACGACCTCAATTTTATCTCTCATACGAAGAAAAAAGATTTTTGCGCAAGTGTCGGGAAAGCGAAGGAATACATCCGCGACGGCGATATTTTTCAGGTCGTCCTGTCTCAGCGCTTCTCGGCCGATTATTTAGGGGATCCCCTGCCGGTTTACCGAGCGCTTCGGACGGTAAACCCGTCACCTTATATGTTTTGCATCAAACTGGGGGATGCCGACGTGATCGGATCTTCTCCGGAAATGCTCGTACGCGTCACCGACGGCCGGATCGAAACATGCCCGATCGCCGGCACGCGGCCGCGGGGACATACCGCCGAGGAAGACGAGCGACTCGCCGGGGAGCTCCTTCAGGACGAGAAGGAAACCAGTGAGCATAACATGCTTGTGGATCTGGCAAGAAATGACATCGGGCGCGTTTCGCGAATCGGCTCGGTAAAGGCGACCGATATCGCGCATGTCGAAAAGTATTCGCACGTGATGCACATCGTCACAAATGTCGAAGGAATCCTTCGCGATGAACTTTCCGGGATTGACGTTCTTTCTTCGATCCTCCCTGCCGGCACGCTTTCCGGTGCGCCCAAAATTCGCGCGATGGAGATCATCGATGAGCTTGAGCCTCTGCGTCGCGGCTTGTATGGCGGCGCGGTCGGTTACTTGGGCTTTGACGGCAACCTCGACACCTGCATCACGATCCGCACCGCCGTCATACGCGATAAGAAAATTCACATTCAGGCCGGCGCGGGGATCGTCGCCGATTCCGATCCGGAATCGGAGTACCTCGAATCGATGAATAAAGCCGGTGCGCTGTTTGCCGCCGTAGAAAAATCCGGAGGCTTACGATGATACTTTTGATCGACAACTATGACTCATTTGTATACAACGTGTATCAGCTGGCCGGCTCGATCCGACCGGACATTCGCGTCGTTCGAAACGACGCGACAACCGTGGAAGAGATCCGGCGGATGATGCCGTCACACATCATCATATCACCGGGACCCGGGTACCCGAAGGACGCCGGAATCTCAATCGATGTGATCCGTGAATTGACGGGGACGATTCCGATTTTGGGGATTTGTCTCGGCCACCAGGCGATTTTCGAGGCATTCGGCGGGAAAATCATTCACGCGCCGGATCTCGTGCACGGAAAAAAACGCCCGATCCTCATTCGAAAAAACGAAGCCGGTCAGGCGCTGTGCCCGATTTTCGAGGACCTTCCGGAAAGGATCGAAGCCGCCCGCTACCATTCTCTGGCCGGCGACCCGGAAACACTGCCGGAAGAATTGATCGTCACCTGCGCAGCACCCGACGGAACCGTCATGGGTATCATGCACCGGGTTCAACCGGTTTACGGTATCCAGTTTCATCCGGAATCCATCCTGACCGATGTCGGTGAACCGATTATGAGAAGGTTTCTGGAAACTTCGGTCGGATAACGGGCGGCGGCCGGAAATCCGGGATTTGACCATCGCGTGATTACTTATGGTAGGTCTCGCCGCGGGCGATTTTGAACGCGCGAAAACATTGCTCCAGAAGGATCAGTCGCGCCATCGTATGTGTAAAGGTCAAGTCGGAGAATCGGATCCTGCGGTCCGCCCTTTGAATCACTTCTTCGGCAAAGCCGCTTCCGCCGGCGATCACGAAATAAAGCTCCGCACCGCCGTCCTCAAATCCCTTCATCAGTTCCCTTGAAAAAATCTCCGAGTCAACCGTATCGCCCGAAAGATCCATAAGCCAAACTTTGGCGGATGGTTTGATCCTGGAAAGGATCGCATTGCCCTCACGCTCAAGAGCGATCTTTGCGGGAAGTGTATCGGGTGCGTCGGGTACTTCCAAAAACTCGACGTCGCAATATTTCGAAAGCCTTTTGGTATACTCCCGTAGGCCTTCCTCCAGCCACTTCTCGCGAAGTTTGCCCACGCATACGATTCGAAGTCTCATCGTACGTCCTCCGTTCGCTCCTTATCGAAAAGCGCCTCCATCGGTGTATCCCCGTAATCCGGCCGTTCCGCGAATTCCAATACCAGAGGCTCCGTCGGGAAATAGCGGTTTGCGACCATCATCGAGAAATGCTCGCCGGCGATCAGATTATGCCGGCTCAAATACTCAGAAATCTCTTTCCTGGCGACGGTCGGCGAATTATTCTCCTGACTTAAATGTCCGAGAATGAAATGCCGTGTTCCGTTATCGTAAAGATAGCGAATCGCTTCGGCGCAATCACTGTTGCAAAGATGACCGGTCTGGCCTCCGACGCGGCGCTTGAGCGACCACGGGTACGGTCCGCTGATCAGCATCTCCTGATTGTAATTCGCTTCAATGAGAACCGCCTGGCTTCCTGTCACGGCCCTCCTAACGTCTTCGCTGAAATGTCCGAGGTCGGTCGCAACCGATACGGTCTTGCCGTATGCAGAAAGGCGATAGCCGAGCGACCCCTTTGCGTCATGCGGGGTCGGGAACGGCGTGATCTCAACCTCTCCGATCGAAAAGCTTTCCCACGGCTGAATGACATGATCCAGAAATTCCGAGTGCGATTTCATTTCCGCCCTCCGGATCCCTCTCCAGGTATCCTCGGAAGCATATGCCCCAACGGCAAATTTACGAATAAAAACGTCCAAGCCGCTCATGTGGTCGGTATGATCATGAGTGATCAGAATCCCGTCCAGTTTATTCGGGTTTTCCCCGATCTGTTCGAGCGCACCGACAATTTGTTTGGCGGAGCGACCGACATCGATCAATAAGCGGGTGTTTCCGAAGCGGAGAAAAACACTGTTCCCGCTGCTGCCGCTGAATAAGGGTACGATTTTGATCCATTCATCTGTCATCTTTTCACCTGATGTGCCGTCGAAAACCAAACCGGCGTAGCCGGGCCCACAGGAGCCCGCATCCGCCGAATCAATCCGCAAGCGGGCGCGCGCACTCCAGATCATCATCGTCGAATCGCTCGATCTTTGCACCGAGCGCACTCAGTTTCTCTACGATCCGCTCATATCCCCGATCAATTCTCTGCGCGGCAGAGATCGTCGTTACTCCGTTCGCGACTAGACCCGCCAGCACCAACGCGGCACCGGCGCGAAGATCCATCGCGACCACATTCGACCCGCTTAATCGAGCCGGTCCGTTAACGAGCGCGACCCTGCCGATCACCGAGATATCCGCCCCCATCGATTGAAGCTCGTTTACGTATTGGAAACGATTGTCCCATACATTTTCGTGCATACGACTCAAGCCGTCCGCCAGGCACAAAAGGGACGTGACTTGAGGCTGAAGGTCGGTCGGAAAACCGGGATACGGCATCGTCTTGAAATTTGCGGGCTCGATTTTCTTATCTGCGTCGATGCTGACGCGAATGCTCTCGTCGCCTTCCTCGATCGAAAATCCCATTTCAATCAGCTTTGCGGATAAAGGCTCCATATGCTTGGGAATCAGGTTGTGAATCGTAACGTCCCCCCGCGTCATCGCGGAAGCGATCATGTAGGTCCCCGCTTCGATCTGATCCGGAATGATCGAATATGAATATCCTCCGGGCAGGACCGGCACGCCCTTGATACGAATCGTTTCGGTACCGGCACCTTTTATATTCGCGCCCATTGCGTTCAAAAAGTTCGCCACATCAACGATGTGCGGCTCCTTCGCGGCGTTTTCGATCGTCGTCAGTCCCTCGGCGCGGGTCGCTGCCAGCATGATATTGATTGTCGCTCCGACGCTGACCACATCGAGAAACACATGCCCTCCGTACAATCGGTCCGCAACGATTCGAATGATACCGTCGCGGATGTCCGAAGCGTCCGTACCGCGAGCGCCCAACTTTGAAAAGCCCTTCAAATGGAGGTCAATCGGGCGTGTCCCGAAATTGCACCCGCCGGGCATATGCATGGTCGCCTTTTTGAAACGGGACAACATTGCGCCGAGCAGATAATATGAAGCACGAATATTCTTGACCTTCGCGTGCGTCGCCTCATGGGAAGTGATGTTCGTCGGGTCCACCTTATACATTCCCGTTCCGAGCGGAGTGATGACCGCACCAAGCGTCTCGCAGATTTCAAGCATCGCCTGAACGTCCGCGATCTGCGGAACATTCTCGAGTATACAAGGCCCGTCTAACAGCATAGACGCCGCCAATATTCCCAATACAGCGTTTTTGCTCCCACTTATGGATACATCGCCGCGGAGAACGGCCCCACCTTCGATTCGGTAACTGGACATCTTAGTTTGCCCTCTAATCTTCCTCTAGATTCTTGTCATTCTGTGTCGTGCCGCCCGGATGAGAAAAATCGCCCCCGTCCTTCAATTCCGATAAACGCAGCCGCTGTCTATTATCCGGGTGAATCCTGGATTTTGTCAACCTATCCGATACCTCCGGCACGGAAACCGTCGTGTTCGCCTTCGAAGCCGCCGGTGCAACGACATCCGTGTTGCGTTTGATCGGTGCTTGCGGAGGAGAAGGAGTCTTCTCCGCGACCGATTTTGCGACGCGATCCGAATTGCGATTTGATTTCGACGGCTCAATCAAATAGGAAGGTCGGATGATCGGTTCTTTAAGAATGCTATCCGGTGCGCTCACAGCGACGGGTTTCGCGGACTTAGCGGCCGCGCTGCGGCCTTTTTCGCTCGAAAAGGGCCGGGGTGGTTCAATCTCGGACTTTTCCGGCCGTGATGGTTTCGGCGGCTCTACATTCACGTGCGATTGAACAGCCGGTTGGGGAGCCGCCGGCTGTGGGCCGGACTCCGGTTCCTGAACGGAAACGCCCGGGGTCGGGCGATATTCCTTCGGATTTCCGGCCGGCTCCGAATACAAAGTGCGGTAAGCTCCGGATTCCTGGTTTTCCTCGGTGACCATAAGCAAAAAGGAGAGCAGCTCCTCGATTTGTTCGTCGGTGATCCTTCTAAGTTCATACACCGGCAGATCGATATCCTCCACTGCTTTGGTCAGATAATGCCGGGCATTCTCGTATAGGATCTCGGTCCTCGGCGAGTCCGAAAGAATTGCCGCGAGCGTTTCGCGATAGGTGGTCTCCGCCTTGGGGATCGTGACGACAAACTCCGATCCTTTCCCGAGCGTGCTCGAGACCGAAATAGTTCCGCCCTGAAGTTCCGTCAATTCTTTGGCGATCGAGAGTCCGAGGCCGGTTCCGCCGTACTTTCGGGAACCGGTCGCATCCACCCTGTAGAAACGATCGAAAAGCCTCGGCAAATTATCCTTGGATACGCCCATCCCGTTGTCTGATACCTTGAGCGAGATGTAATTGTCTGTCTTCTGAAGCGACACGTTCACGTAACCGTCACGATCGGTGTATTTGATCGCGTTGGAGACCAAATTGGTCAAAACGCGATCAATAGCTGTCGGATCACCGAAAACAGGAGGAACGATCGAAAGAACGGAGCTCTTGAGATCGATGTTCTTCTCCTGCGCCTGCACCTGCATACGGGAAACGACCTGACGCATCAGGGAAACCAAATCGTACTGTACCATATTCGGCCGGATTCCGCGACTGTCGATCGACGAAAGCAGGAGAAGATTCTGAACCAGATGGTCCATCCTTTTGGAATCGTCGTGGATACGGGCGATATCGCTTTTGATTTCCTGTATCGTCTTGCCCTCAAGCCCCCAGTCCAGGAGCGTCTCGGAGTAAGCAGAAATCGTTGTAAGCGGGGTCTTGAGTTCGTGCGAAACGTTCGCGACAAATTCCTTCCTCTGCTTGTCTTCCCGCTCCTGTTCGGTAATATCCTGAATAATCACGATCCAACTCGGCTTCCTGTACATCGACAACTGCGCGCGTGTAATTCGCAAACGTACAATGCGATCCTTGACCGTCACATTTCCGGTCACGTTATTGGTCTGCAACATGAGCGCCAGAGAAATCCCGTTATCCTTGCCGTATCGATTCAGAAAACCCTGCATCGTCTGCGGGATATCCCGTATACCCAGAAGCGCGTTTGCGGAAGGGTTTCCGGTAATCAACCGACCGTCGGCTCCATAGGCCAGAACACCGACCTGCAGTTCCCTTAAGATCGTCTCGGATGTATCCTTCTCTTTCTTGAAATCATCAACGATATTCTTGATCCGACGCTCCGCCTCGTTCGAGAAGTATCTCGCCTTTAATCGGGAGTTGATAATACCCCCGACCAAACCGATCAAAACGCCGATCAGAAGCGTGATCAGAACAAGCCAAATGTTGTCTAACAGTCGCTGAAACAGACCCGCAGCCCCCGTCGAGGCCGCAAAGACAGTCCAAAACGTCATTTTACCCGGTTTCCTTCACTCACGTCTGGCTCTTATCGAAATAATACCCCACACCTCTTTTGGTCAGAATATATCGATAGTTATTCTGATCGGGTTCCAACTTCTCCCGCGTGCGGCGAACGGTTACATCAACCGTACGCACGTCGCCGTAGTATTCGTAGCCCCAGACCCGCTCCAAAAGCGTCTCGCGCGAAAACACCTGCCCGGCGTTCTGTGCCAAAAAGCGAACCAGTTCAAACTCTCTGAGCGTTAATTCCACGACTTTCCCGGCTCTTCTGACCTGGTACGCGTCAATATCGATTTCCAATTCGCCGAAAGTCATCACCTTGCTGTTCTCGGATGCTTCGCTCTCAGCCAATGACACTCTCCTTAACTGAGCCTTCACACGAGCGAGCACTTCGCGCACGCTGAAGGGTTTGGTAATATAGTCATCCGCACCGAGTTCCAATCCGAGTACCTTGTCGATTTCTTCACTTTTAGCGGTCAACATCAATATCGGCACATTCGATTGAAGCCGGAGTCTCCTGCAAACATCAAAGCCGTCCATCTTGGGAAGCATACAATCCAAAAGGATCAAGTCCGGCTTCATACCCAGTCCCAGATCCAAAGCAGCCTGTCCGTCTCCCGCGGTAATAGTCGAATACCCCTCACGCTCAAGATTCGACTTCAGAATATCCACAATGTTGGGTTCATCGTCGACGATTAAAATCTTTGCACACATAGAACGCTCTCCAATCAAAGAAATTCTTGAAACGCAAGCCTTCGAAACGAAGCCTCATCGGTCCGTCAAAAGTAATTATACCATTTATAATCGAAAAGCAATGTAGATTTGTCGTTCAATCCGCAACGCCCGCCGTGTTTCAGCGTCAATCTCTGTTAATAAAAAGAAAACCCGTCGCTTCTCGCGACGGGTCCTCGTATAAATCCGGCAGCGATCTATCTTTCCGGGCCGTTACCAGCCAAGTATTGTCGACACGGGAGAGCTTAACTGCTGTGTTCGGGATGGGAACAGGTGTTGCCTCTCCGTTATAGCCACCGGAATGGT